>JAEURK010000276.1 GCA_016789175.1 Anaerolineales bacterium | reverse complement strand
TCGCGCATCCTGCCGGCCGGGGCCGGCGCGGTCAATGAGTTGGGCCTCGACTACTACGACCGCCTGATCGACAACCTGCTCGAGGCCGGCATCCAGCCGTACATCACCCAGTTCCATAGGGACTTCCCGCATGCTCTGTACTCCCAGGGCGGCTGGCTCAACCCCGACAGCCCGCGCTGGTTCGCGGATTACGCGGCGCTGGTGACCGAGCAGTACTCCGATCGCGTCACGCATTGGATGACGCACAATGAGCCGCAATGCTTCGTCTGGCTCGGGCACTCGGTCGGCGTGCATGCGCCGGGCGACAAGCTGGGCTGGGCCGAGGTGTTGCGCGTCGGCCACCATAGCCTGCTCGCGCACGGCCGCGCGGTGCAGGCCATGCGCGCCGCCGCCAAACAGCCGTTGCAGATCGGCTTCGCGCCGGTCAGCAGCCAGGCCATCCCGGCCGACCCGAACAACCCTGCCGACGTCGACGCCGCCCGCCAGGCCACGTTCGCGGTGCGCGGCCAGGATTTCTGGAACAACACCTGGTTCTCGGACCCGATCTTCCTCAAGCGCTATCCGGAGGACGGTGTCGCGCTCTACGGCGCCGACATGCCCAAGATCGGGGCCGACGACTTCGACATCATCGGCCAGCCGATCGACTTCTACGGCGCCAACATCTATCAGGGCGTTTACGTGCGCGCCGGCGCCAACGGGCCCGAGCTGGTGCCCTTCCCGGACGGATACCCGCACACGGCCTTCCCCTGGCCGGTGACGCCCGAGGCCCTGTACTGGGGGCCACGGTTCCTGTACGAGCGCTACAAGTGCCCGATCTACATCACCGAGAACGGCCTTTCCTCGATGGACTGGGTGGGCGTCGACGAACGCGTGCACGACGCCGGGCGCATCGACTTCACCACGCGCTATCTGGCCGAGCTGCACCGCGCCACCCGTGACGGCGTCGATGTGCGCGGTTACTTCCACTGGTCGCTACTCGACAACTTCGAATGGGCCGAGGGTTACAAGCAGCGCTTCGGCCTGGTGCACGTCGACTACACCACACTCAAGCGCACGCCGAAGGATTCGTTTTACTGGTACCGCGACGTCATCGCCGCGAACGGGCTGTAGACGATTCCGCGAAAACGCAGACGGCGGGTACGGGCTTTGTCCCGACCCGCCGTTTGCGTTTTCGTGAAGCTCTTCGTCACCGCTTTACGTGCGGCAGGTAGACACGCCGCGTCAGATCCCGCACCAGCACAATCGCATCAAAGGGCTGCAGAGTGATTGTGCTCGCCACAGTGCCGTCGTTGTAACGCGCCGCCGACTCGACATAGACGGCGTCGGCCACGCACGGCCCCGTGCACGTCAGACGCAGCGTCACACTCGCGCCGGCGCTGAGCGACGCGCTGCCGATCGTCTGCCAGGTGTCGCCGGCCGTGCGCTGGTTGAGCGTGCGGGTCGCGACCGGGCTACCGTTGACCAGCAGGTCGTACGTGGCCGCCGTGGTCCAGGTGCCGGCCTCGGGCGCCGCCGGGTACCACACGCTGACGGTGTAAGTATCTGTCGCCGCAACCGGGATCGTCCAGACTGCTTCGCCGGCGCCTGACGCGAGCCGGTGCGCGGTCGTGCCAAAGCTGTGAAAGAACGGGCCGGACGCCTTCCACTCGCCGCTGTCGAGCGTGGTTGCGCTCCAGCTCCCGACCGGGGTCGTGAAACCGGCCGCATCGTCCAGGATGCGCTGATCGCGCGGCGCCTGCGCGCTGGTGAAACGGCGCAGCCCGCCCCCCACCGCAATCGTCTGCGCCTGAGCGGTGCCGTTCACGAGCACCGCGCCGGCGCCGAAGTTCCGTCGCCAGACGTCGGGCGCGCGCCGGGTGAGGCGGACGTCGTCGAGCCAGAGGCTGCCGGTCGTCTCCCCCGCCAGGAACTGCAGGCGCGCGTCGCCGGCCGTGGCCGTCGCCTCGAACGGCAGCACGTACTCCTGCCAGGTTGTCGAGAGCGTGATCGTGCGCCACAGACCGTAGTTGTCCCAATCGGGCACGCCCTTGGTCACGCCGACCGTGAGTTGACGCGTGGTCGAGGCGCGGGCCAGAAAGCGGATCTCATAGGCGGTGCCGGCCGTCAGCGACCGGTTGGGCTGATTGAAGTCGACGCGGTACGCTTCGCCGCCGGCCTGCGTGACCGTGATCCGGGCCGAGGCCGTGCCGGCACCCGGCGAAGCGGTGTCGCGCGCAATCGTCGCGGCATAGCCGTTCGCGCTGTCGACCCAACTCGTCCACGGGGCCAGCGTCGCGTCCTCGAAGCCCGGGTTGAGCGCGAGGTTGGGCCCGGGCGTGAAGCCGGCCACCGGGATGATCATCGCCGGGCCGGAGGGCGCGCCGAGGTCGAGGTCGTACTCGTCGTACCACCAGGCGTTGCCGTGCCAGGTATCGCCCCACTCGTAGGCGTAGTAGCCGTCGTTCAGCAGAGACAGACCCAGCGCGAAGCGCATCCAGGGATAGAAGTCGCGGGCGAAGGCCGCGCCCGAGGTCGTCGCCTTGCTGAGCGGCTCATAGTCGTAGCCGTAAGCGAACAGGTCGATCGGCGAGCCCTCGAACATCACGACTTGCGGCGCGCGGGCCTGGGTCATCCAGGCGTTGTAGCGCTGCTGAACCTCGGCGAAGGTCTCCTCGCCTTCAATGATGTTGGCGGATGAAAAGCCGAAGCTGTCGCCGTTGAAGGTCGCGGCGATGCGCGGCTCCTCGATCTCGAGCGCGTGCCCGCTCAGGATGATGTCGGGCATCAACGCCCGGATCCCCTCAATCTCGCGCAGCACACCGGCGCGCCAGGCCGCGTCGAACGTCGTCGGGTCATCGGCCAGCCCGTTTTCGTCGGCGTCGATCTGCACCGGGTTGCCGTAGATGTCCTGCGTCTGCCACGATTGCGAGAGGAAGACGTTGTCGATGAACAGCCCGTCGTGGATAAAGCCGGCCTCGGCGATCCGTTGATACGCGAAGCCCGCCTGATAATCCGCGACTTCGGGTTTGGTCAGATTCAAGCGATACGAGCCTGGCCAGACCTCGATCCGCTGCCCGTTGACGTCGTGCAGGTAGTAACCCTCCGGGATCGTGCTCGTGTATGGCTCGACGGCGTTTATCGAGGCCAGGATCAGGACATTCGGGTTGAGCGTGCGCAGTTGTTGAAAGTCGGAGCGATAGGTTGGCAACGTGCCCAGGTCGTAGACGTCGGCGCCCATCCACAGATCGACCCGGGCCATCTCGGCCAGGCTCTTGCCCGCATCCCACTTCCACTCGCCCCAGCCCCACAGGTTGCCGATGCGCGGATAGCGCGGGCTTGCGTCGGCGCGCACGCGGTATTTGAGCGTGAGGGCAAACGCCGGCTGAACCGCGCAGCGCACGTAAACGTCGTTGACGAGCTTGGGGTCCGGGTTGAGCGCAACGGTCGTGCGATGCGTCGTCGCGCCGGTCTGCGCGAAAGGCGTCATCTGTCCATAGGCTTTGTCGACCCCGATGGCGTAGCCGCAGGTCGTGGCCGAAGCGGTCGAGACGCTGAGATCGACGCTCGTCGTTCCCGGCGCGAGGATGTTGCTGATCGGCTGCGGGTTGAAAACAGGATCCGCGGCCTGAGCCGGAGCAGCCAGCGCCAGAGCGGCAGCGGCGGCGCCGCCGAAGGCGAGAAACGCAAGTGTGACCCGAGTAGAAAACGACATATGCCCTCCCGGCGTCAGGATACGCCGGGGCGAAGGCATCCGCCATCCGCAAAAGGGTCGTTTTCCGGGCGCGCCCGCCCGATGTGTCAGAAGAGCCTTTAGTCGCGGATTACGCGGATGGGTAGGGCTTAACCGGCATGTGCGCCTTCGATCGCCCAACACAATCCGCGTAATCTGCGCAATCCGCGGCTAGATCGGCGCCCTCAATGCCAAAGGCGCCTCGGCCCGGCAGAACGCAAGGTGGTGATGCGCGCCCTGGTGCGCGGCATCGGCTTCGAGCACCCGCGTGAACTGCGCGATCGCCTCGGCGACCTGCCCGAGGCCAAGCAGGCCCAGCCCGAGCATGTAGTCGCAGTGGATGCGGTTGCGCAGCGACAGGTCGTCGTCGAAGACCAGAAAGTCGGGGAGCGAGACCGCGAAGTAGTCAAAGGCCACCTGATCGGCGGCGTGCGCGCGGCCATAGTCGGTCAGGGTCTCGAAGACGACCCGCGCCTCGTCCTCGCGCCCGAGCGCCCGCAATGCCAGCCCGCGATAGAAGATCAGGTCCGGCGGCTGGTCGTTGTAATACAGGGCCGAGGCCGGCTCGCTCGAACCGCGCGTCGCCAGCTCGAAGTGCCGGGCCGCACCGTCTGCAGCGAGGCGCAATTGGTGGGCGCGCCCGAGCCAGTAGTGCACGTTGTTGTCGAAGGCGTTGGGTAGTTTGCCCTCGCCCAGAGAGAGCGGGAACGTCAGCGCGCGTTGCAGGGTCTCGATCGCGCGCTCGGGCTGCGCGGCCGCGAGCGCCGCCAACCCGAGGTTGATCAGCGCTGCAACGTACTGCGCCGGCGCCTTGCCTTCGCCGCCTTCCCAGGGGTGGAAGTTGCGCGCCAGGATTGTGGCCAGTGCCTCGTCGGAGCGGCCGGCGATGTTCAACAGGGCCAGCCACTCGACGGTCAGGTCATCGCGCCGGGCCACTTCGAGCGGCCGGCGGGCCAGCGTCGCCAGGCGATCGGCCGGCGCGTGGTTCAGGCGCTTGCGTAGCTGGTCGTACTCGAACAGCACGCGGGCATCGGTGGGGTCAAGCGTGACTGCGGCTTCGTACGCGGCCAGGGCGCGGGTCGCATCGTTGCGCTTGTTGAAGTACGCCAGACCGAGGTTGCGCTGGACGGTCGGGAAGCGCGGGTCGCGCGCGCGGGCCTGCTCCCAGGCCGCGATGGCCTCGTCGTACTGGCGCTGTGCGTACCAGAAGTTGCCGAGGTAGTACGGCGCGCGGGCCGCTTCCGGGTTCAGGCGCAGAGCGTTCTGAAGCGCAAGCAAGGCCTCGACGCGATGCGGGAAGCAGCCATCGGGCGAGAGGCCCTCGGCCGTCGCCACCGCGCCGCGGGCGGCCGCGAAATCGCCCAGCGCGGCCAGCGACACGGCGCGGTAGTAATGGACCAGCGGATCCGGCGTCGGCGCGGCGCCCAGCAACGTGAGCGCCTCGGTATGCAGGCCGGCCCGAGCGTAATCGAGCGCGAGCTCGACATAGAGGTGCGTGTTCCTCGCCGCCAGCGCCTCGAATGCATGTGGTTCGGCGGTGCCGGCCAGTTCGCGTTCCCACAGGGCACCGTATTCGAGCGGATCCAACTCGAGCGCGCGCGCGATCTCGCGGGCCGCTTCGTCGGCGCGGCCGAGGCGGCGCAGCAGCGCGATCTTCAGATTTCGAGTTGGATGATGCGAGTGATTGCGGCGCAGCCCATCCTCGGTCAGGCCCAGCGCCTGTTCGAAGGCGCCCTGAGTCGCCGCCAGCCGGGCGAGCTGGAAGAATGCGCTGTCCTGCCAGGCCGCGTTCCAGGTCGCCTTGTAGAAAGCATCAAACGCGGCGCTAGGCCGGCTCTGAAACGTCAGCACCAGGCCGAGCTGGTAGTGCGCCTCGCCGTCGTAAGGGTTGGGGTTGCGCAGCGTCAGACGCTCGATCGCGGCGCGCAGATGGCGTTCTGCGGCCGCGAACTGGCCGTGGCGCCAGAGCAGACGGCCGAGGGCGACGTGGCAGCGACTGTCGCCTGGATCGCGGCGCAACGCCTCTTCGTAGTAGGGCTCAGGTGCGAACGTGGCGTGCCGGTATTGCTCGAGGTGCAGGCCGTGCAGATACAGCTCCTCATTCGAGGCCACCTCGGACGGAGGCGGTGCCGGTCTGGCCGGCTCCGGTCGCGGCGCGGTCTCGGCCGCGAGCGGTGTGAAGGTCAGCAACTCACGTCCATCGGCTGCGAGAATGCGCACGGTCACGGAGGTCGCGATTGTGCCCGGCGGGAGCGCGATCGATTCGCTCAGCGTGGCTTCGGGCGAGAGCTCGCCCGCCCGGGACCAGTGTTCGACGCCCGCGACCGCGAGCACCACGCGCACGGGCCGTGGCTGTGTGACGTACACACCGAGTTCGGCCCTGTCGTCAGCGATCACCAGGCGCAGGACCGCGTCCTCGTTGGCCTGCGTGGCCGGGCCGATCGCCTTGTAGGGCAGGAAGGATTGGCGGAAGCGCTTTTCCTCGCCCGGCATCAACCATGAGAAGTCGGGCTGGTTGTCGGTGAAGGCGCCGCACATCAACTCGATGTAGGGCCCGTCCGAGTCGGTCAGGTGTCGATCCCAGGCCTGGCCGAAGGTGCTGTTGCCCCAGGTCCACTGCTTCTTGCCGGGCACCAGGTGGTGGTTGGCGACGTGCAGCATGCCCGCGGACCGGCCGTGGTCGTAGTCGCCGACGAAGTCAAAGTCCGAGTGGTGGGCCATATACGACGTCGGCACCGGGATGTTCTTGTAGCGCGAGATGTCGGTGCCGGGCGCGTAGTTGACCTTGTAGTAGGTGCCGGTTGCGATCGGGAAGTCGCTGACGTCGCGCTTGCCGTGATCCATCACCGCGTGCACGTCGGGCGGGAAGACCGACTGGTAGTCGTCGTTGACATGGACGGCCGGGTTGGCCCACCACAGGAAGGTCTGGGGCTGATCGGTGCGGTTCGAGAGCTGGACGTCGATCTGCAGCACCGCGCGGTCCGGGTGCAGTGTGAAGGCGTGCAGGCCTTTGGTGAAGAACATGCGCTCGATCTCGGCGCAGACTACGGTGGCGCTGCCATCGGCGTGCTCGATCAGTTGCCACTCGACCGGCATGTAGGTGCTGGGGCGGTGATGTTGGGGCCAGTTGAACTCGATGCCGCCCGAGATCCACGGCCCGGCCAGCCCGACCAGCGCCGGCTTGATGACCTGGTTGTAGTAAATGAAGTTGTAGCCGTTGGTCTTGTCGAGCGCCATCTGCACGCGGCCGCCGAGTTCGGGCAGCAGCATGATCTTCAAATAGCGGTTCTCGAGATAAACGGCCGTCCAGGTCTCGGGCGTGGCCGCGTCGGCGACCTGGTCGATGACGGGGTAGGGGTAGACGGCGCCGCTGCTGCCCTGGTACACGCGCTTCTCGAGGAACATCGGATTGCGGTCCGGCTCGCCGACGCGGTAGGTCGGGATCTTGACCTTTTCCTGCCAGACACGGACGGGTTGACGGGGAGTCATCATATGAGCTGCTGTTCGGTGGGTCGAATGGTTGCGCACAACCTGATTGTCGGAGCGCGAGTTTTGCGGTGAATTTCGCATTATACCCGCGACGCCAGAACCGAGAGATCGTTCGAATTTCTGATCCTGCCAACTCATGCGATGACCTGCGGTCGATATCGGGAATGGCCGGATATCGCCACATGTAGTCGATATCCGGCAACATCCGGCAATACGCGGCCATTCCCGATATCGACTTACTCCCGCCGACATCCAGCCACATCCGGCCATTCCCGATATCGAAGCCAACGCCACCGCGAGGACCAATCGAGGAGCAGGTGAGGTCGATTCGGCTGTTTCCTTTTCTGCAGGAGGATCCCATACCATGCCGCGCCGAAAGAACCCAATCACGCCGGGCGTGATCTATCACTTCACCAATCAGGGCCACAACCGCTCTGACATCTACGTCGAGCCGCATGGCTTCGAGCGGTTTATGGATGGGTTGCTCTCCAAGATCATCGGGCCTCAGGCGGCGACACTGCTCGCTTACGCGCTGATGCCCAATCATTACCACCTGTTGATCGATGTCAAGACCGAGGACTTTCGAGAGTTGTTTCGCGGCTTCCTGATCTCCTACTCGAAGTCGTTCAATATCCGAAATGAAAGAGTCGGGAGCCTGTGTCGGGGCAGGTACTCGGCCGAACGTGTGGCCGACGATGCGTACTTGCGCACAGTGAGTCGCTACATCCATATCAATCCCGTCAAGGATGGCTACGTCGAGCGACCGGAGGAATGGCCCTATTCGAGTTATGGCGACTACGTGGGTATCAACGCGCAGGGCCTGGCGGCCCCTGAGCGAGTCCTGACGCTCTTTGGGGACGTCACCACAACGCGCGGATTGGCAGCCTGCCGGCGCGCCTATAAGCGATTCGTCGGCGACTGGCGGAGGTCGAGGGATTGACTCCCGACGATATCCGGCAACATCAGGCCATTCCCGATATCGTACAATCCCCCTTGTGCCGCAAACCCTCACCAACCCACGCAACCCCGACGTCAAACTCACCCGCCAGCTTCAGCAGCGCAAGATGCGCGACGAGACCGGCCTGTTCGTGGCCGAAGGCATCCGCCACGTCGGCGAGGCCATCGAGGCCGGCGCGGACGTGGCCTGGATCTGCTACGCGCCTGACCTGCTCAAAAGCCCCTTCGCCAACGACCTGCTCGAGAAGCAGCGCCAGGCCGGCCGGCGGGTCTATGCCCTGGCCGAAGACGTCTTCCGCTCGCTGGCCGAGAAGGACAACCCCCAGGGTGTCCTGGCCGTCGTTCGTCGGCCGGCGCGGACCCTCGCAATGCTCACCGCAGCCACGCATCCCTGGTTGGTGGCCCTGGTCAAGCCGCAGGACCCCGGCAACATCGGCACGATCCTGCGCACGCTCGATGCTGTCGGCGCGAACGGCCTGATCCTGATCGACGGCGGCGCCGACCCCGGCCACCCCAACGCCGTGCGCGCCAGCCTCGGCGCGCTGTTCTGGCTTCCGATCGTCAGCACGTCGTACGCCGAGTTCATGGCCTGGGCCTCGGCTCAGGGGTACAACCTGATCGGAACTTCCGAAGGCGGGGCCGTCAACTACCGCTCGGCGTCGTACACACGTCCGGCGATCCTGCTCATGGGCAGCGAGCGCGAAGGCCTGACGCCCGAGCAAGAAGCCGGATGCGCACAGGTCGTGCGGTTGCCGATGAGGGGTCGCGTCACCTCGCTCAACCTCGCTGTGGCCACCAGCGTGCTCCTCTACGCCATGTGAGGCCGGTCAACGCCTGTGCTCCAGTGGAGTAACCCAAAGGGGGGTTACAAATATCGGCCATAGCTGGACAAATGACAGTAGACAGGGTGTAATTCCCGCGGCAGGATTGGGCGGACTTGTCCCACCAACTTCCATAGGGAGGTTTGCGCCCATGAGTTCCGATGTCCAGACATTTGATGCTCTTCTTCCACCAGTCATGGCGGAAAAGGCTGCTCAGGCCGGGGTCCGCAAGGCACAGGCCGGTTTTACCAGCCTGTTTGCCCTCGGGGTGCTGGCCGGTGCGTTCATCGCGATCGGCGGCATGTTCTCCACAGTCGCCACAGCCGGTGCAGCCGGCATGCTCCCCTACGGCGTGATCCGCACGATCGCGGGCCTGGCCTTTGGCCTCGGCCTGATCATGGTCGTGGTCGGCGGGGCCGAGCTCTTCACAGGCAACACCTTGATCGTCATGGCGTTCGCCAGCGGCAAGGTCTCGCTGACGGCTCTGCTGCGCAACTGGGCGATCGTCTACGCCAGCAACTTTGTCGGCGCTGTGCTGACGGCAGGCCTGGTCTTCGTCACCGGCCACTACACCGCCGGACAGGGCTCCGTCGGCCTGAACATCCTGGCGATCGGTGAGGCCAAGACCGCGCTGGCTTTCGTGCCCGCGCTGGCGATGGGCATCCTGTGCAACACGCTGGTCTGCATGGCGGTCTGGCTGTGCTTCAGCGCACGGACCACGACCGACAAGATCCTGGCGATCATGATGCCGATCGCGGCCTTTGTGGCGGCCAGTTTCGAGCACAGCATCGCCAACATGTACTTCATCCCGCTGGCGCTCTTCGTCAAAGACGGCGCGCCGTCGGCCTTCTGGGAATTGATCCAGAAAACGCCCGCCGACTATCCGCATCTCACCTGGGCCAACTTCGGTGCCAACCTGGTGCCCGTGACGATCGGCAACATCATCGGCGGCGCGGTCATGGTCGGTCTGGTGTACTGGTTGATCTATTTGAGCGCGAAGCATCGCAGCGATTCCACGGTGCCCAGTGCGTCTGCCGCACCCGCGATTGTCGAGAAAGGTTAAGTGCGCATGTCCACCTCTGCCTTGACCAATGACCCTCGACTCAAGCTGGTGGACCGCACAATCAAGAAGTTCGATGCCCGAGGTGACGCCCTCCTGGAGGTGCTCAACACCGCCCAGGAGGCGTTCGGCTATCTCTCGCCCGAGCTGATCCGCTATGTCGGCCACGAGCTGCACGTGCCGCTCGCGCGCGTCTACGGCGTGGCGACCTTCTATCACCTCTTCACCTTCAAGCCCAAGGGCGAGCACACCTGCATCATCTGTCTGGGCACGGCCTGCTACGTTAAGGGCGCGGGCGACATCGTCGCCGCGCTCGAGCGCGACTTCGAGGTCAAGAGCGGCGGCACGACCCAGGACGGCAAGCTCAGTCTGACGACCGCCCGCTGCCTCGGGAGCTGCGGCCTGGCGCCCATGATCGTGGTCGACGGGACCGTGCTGGCCAGGAACGAGCCCGCCGCCACAGTCGAACGCGTCCGCGCGGCGACGACCACGAAGGCGGTGTCCTGATGCAACCCGCTGACCTCCAAACCATCACCGCCAACGAAGAGAAGTCCCGCGCCAAACACCGCTGTCGACTGTGGGCCTGCGGCAGCACCGCCTGCCTGTCCTCCGGGGCCGGAGAGGTCCGCACTGCGCTGACAGCCGCCGTCAAGGAGCACAAGCTGGCCGGTGAGGTGCAGATCGCCACGTCCGGCTGTCAGGGCCTGTGCGGCAACGGCCCGCTGGTGCGACGCGAGGTCGAAGGCGAGGCGTCGATCACGTATCAAGACGTCGACCCGACCCTGGCGCGCCAGATCGTGGCCGCTGAAGCCAGGTCGGGGCCTGACCTCGCCGCCGCGAGCGAACTCGCCGCGGGCTCGCTCGCCGCGCACATCCTGCCCGAGACCCACCCCTTCTTCGCTCTGCAACACAAAGTCGCGCTGGCGCTCAACGGCCGGATCGACCCCGAGCGCATCGAGGACTACATCGCCCATGGCGGCTACGCGGCCCTCGCCAAGGTGCTGACCACGATGACGCCCGAGCAGGCCTGCGACGAGGTCAAGCGCAGCGGCCTGCGCGGCCGCGGCGGCGCCGGCTTCCCGACCGGGATCAAGTGGCGCGCCGTCCACGATCAGGCCGGTGAACGCAAGTACGTGATCGCCAACGGCGACGAGGGCGACCCCGGCGCGTATATGGATCGCACGGTCATGGAGGACCTGGCGCACCAGGTCATCGAGGGCATGTTGATCGCGGCCTACGCCGTCGGCGCGCAGCAAGGTTATCTATATGTGCGCGGCGAGTATCCGCTGGCGGTCAAACGGTTGGAGAAGGCCATCCGCGCGGCCAACCGTCAGGGCCTGCTTGGCAAGAACATCTTCGGCACGGACTTCAGCTTCACGCTCGACATCCGCATCGGCGCCGGCGCGTTTGTGTGTGGCGAGGAGACGGCGCTGATGGCCTCGGTCGAGGGCAATCGCGGCGTCCCGCGCATGCGCCCGCCGTACCCGGCCCAGAGCGGGCTGTGGGGCTGCCCGACGTTGATCAACAACGTCGAGACCTTCGCCAACATCGTGCCGCTGTTCGACAAGGGCGCCGAGCAGTTCGCGTCGGTCGGCACCGAGAAGAGCAAGGGCACCAAGATCTTCGCCTTGGCCGGCAAGCTCAAGAACACCGGCCTGATCGAGGTGCCGATGGGCATCACGCTGCGCGAGATCGTGTTCGCCATTGGCGGCGGGATCCCGAACGATAAAGCCTTCAAGGCCGCGCAGACCGGCGGCCCGAGCGGCGGCTGCATCCCGGCCGAGCACCTCGACACGCCGATGGATTACGAGAGCCTGCGCGCGCTCGGCGCGATCATGGGCTCGGGCGGCCTGATCGTGCTCGACGAGACCAGCAGCATGCCCGACGTCGCCCGCTTTTTCATGGAGTTCTGCGCCGACGAGAGCTGCGGCAAGTGCGTGCCCTGCCGGGTCGGCACGGTGCAGATGCACGGCCTGCTCGACAAGATCGTGGGCAAGCAGGCGACGAACGCGGACGTCGAGAAGCTGCAGCGCCTCGGCGAGCTGGTCAAACGCACCAGCCTGTGCGGGCTGGGGCAATCGGCGCCCAACCCGGTGCTCAGCACGCTGCGCTACTTCCGCCATGAATACGACGCGTTGGTGAGCGAGAGGCAAGCATGATCACCCTGACCATCGACGGCCAGACGCTCAGCGTCAAACCCGGCACGACAGCGCTCGACGCCGCGCTCGCACACGACATCGACATCCCGCGGCTGTGCCATCACCCCGAGCTCAAGCCCTCCGGCGGGTGCCGGCTGTGCCTGGTCGAGGTCGAGGGCCGACCTAACCCGGTGCCGAGCTGCGGCCTGGCCTGCGAGCAAGGCATGGTGGTGCACACGCAAAGCGAGCAACTGACCGCGCTGCGCCGCGACACGCTCGACCTGTTCGTCTCCGACCACCCGCTCGACTGCGTCACCTGCGACAAGGCCGGGGCCTGCTCGCTGCAGAAGTACGCGTACGAGTATGGCCTGACCGAGACCACGCACGACTTCAAGCTCTCGCGCACGCTGTATCAGGACGACAACCCGTTCTTCATCCGCGACCACCAGTACTGCATCCTGTGCGGCAAGTGCACGCGGGTGTGCGACGAGGTCGTTGGCGCGCACGCGATCGAGATCGTCGGGCGCGGCTTTGGCAGCCATGTCGGCACCGCCTTCGACGGACCCATGATCGACTCGAGCTGCGTGTTCTGCGGCAGCTGCGTCCAGGTCTGCCCGACGGCCGCGCTGCTCCCGGTCTCACGCCTCAAGCAGGGCCGCGAGTGGGAGCTGGGCCACAAGCACACGATTTGCGGCTACTGCGGCGTGGGCTGCGGCATCGACTTCCGCACCAAAGGCAACCAGATCGTCTACGCCCAGGGCTTCCCCGAGGCCGTCGTGAACGGCGAGTTCCTGTGCACCAAGGGCCGCTTCGGCTGGGACTTCGTCCAGCATCCCGATCGGCTGACTCGCCCGCTGGTGCGCAAGGATCTGGCTCATCAGCTCGGCCTGATCGACGAGGATTGGGCGCTCGGCCCAACCCAACGCGCGACGCTGGCCGACTTCGTGCCGGTGTCGTGGGAGGCCGCGCTCGACCTGGTCGCCGATAAACTGGCCGCGGCCGTCCAGGCCACCGGCCCCGACTCGGTCGCCAGCCTGTCCTCGGCGCGCTGCACCAACGAAGACAACTACGTCTTTCAGAAGCTGATGCGTGCCACGATCGGCACCAACAACGTCGATCACTGCGCGCGGCTGTGCCACGCCAGCACGGTCTCGGGCCTGGCCATGGCCTTCGGCGGCGGCGCGATGACCAACTCGATCCACGAGATCCGCGACGCCGACTGCCTCTTCGTCACGGGCTCGAACACGACCGAGTCGCACCCGGTCATCAGCTACGAGATGGTGCGCGCGGTCAAGAGCGGCGCCAACCTGCTTTTGGTCGACCCGCGCCGGATCCCGCTGGCCGAGCACGCCACACTCTGGCTGCAGACCAAACCCGGCACCGACATCTACGTCTTCCTGGCGATGGCGCACGTCATCCTGCGCGAGGGCTGGGCTGACACGGATTTCATCACCCGGCGCACCGAGGAGTTCGAGGTCTTCGCCAAATCGGTCGAGCTCTTCACGCCTGAGCTGGCGGCGCTCGAGAGCGGCGTGCCCGCCGACAACATCGTCAAGGCGGCGCGCATGTACGCGCTCGGTGAGCGCGCCGGCGGCGTCTCGAAGTATGCCGATGAGCCGCGCGGACACTCCGGGATCTTCTGGGCGATGGGCATCACCCAGCGCCGCAACGGCACCGAGATGGTGCTGTCGCTGGCCAACCTTGCGATGGTCACCGGCCAGCTGAGCAAGCCCAGCACCGGCGTCAACCCGCTGCGTGGCCAGTCGAACGTGCAGGGCGCGAGCGACATGGGCGCGCTGCCCGACGTCCTCCCCGGCTACCAGAAGGTGGTCGACGAGCCCAAGCGCAAGGCCATGGCCGAGAAGTGGGGCCTGGCCGATCTGCCCGCCCAGCCCGGCCTGACCGTCACCGAGGTGATGGCCGCCGCCCACGATCGGCGCGTGCGCGCCATGTATGTCATGGGCGAGAACCCGATGCTGAGCGACCCGAACCTCGAGCACGTCGAGGAGTCGCTGCGCAAGCTCGACTTCCTGGCCGTGCAGGAGATCTTCCTGAGCGAGACCGCGCAGCTGGCGCACGTCATCCTGCCGGCCGCCTCGTGGCTCGAGAAGGACGGCACCAAGACCAACACCGAGCGCCGCGTCCAGCTCATCCACCCGGTGCTCAAGTCGCCGGGCGAGGCGAAACCCGATTGGTGGGTCGTGAACGAGCTGGGGAAGCGGGTCGAGGCGCGGCTGGGCAAGACGGCCGATGGTGGGCTCTGGCGCTTCACCTCCCCGGCTCAGATCGCGGACGAGATCGCGTCGGTCACGCCGACCTATCGCGGCATCGTGCATCGCCGATTGGGGGAAGTCGGATTGACGTGGCCGTGCCCGAGCGAGGATCATCCGGGCACAACCATCCTGCACCACACGACTTTCACGCGTGGGCTCGGCAAGTTCCACGCGGTGGGCGCGAGGCCGCCGGTGGAGCAGCCCGACGCCGAGTACCCGCTGGTGCTCTCGACCGGGCGCGTGATCTACCACTATCACACCGGCACGATGTCGCGACGCAGCGCGCCCCTGCACTGGCGCGATCCGCGCGACTGGGTCGAGATCAACGCCGTGGATGCGCAGGCCGCCGGCATCGAGGACGCGTCGCCGGTCGTCATCCGCAGTCGGCGCGGCGAGGTTAAGACGCTGGCGCGCATCAGCGAGCATGTGCCGGCCGGCGTGATCTTCCTGGCCTTCCACTGGGCCGAGGCGCCGGCCAACATCCTGACTCAGGACCACACCGTGGATCCTTACGCCAAGATCCCGGAGTTCAAGCTCTGCACGGTGCGGGTCGAAGCTGTCAACTGAAATACAAACGCGAAGGCGCGGCCAGGGCAACCCTGGCCGCGCCTTCGCGTTTTGATCGACGTTACCGGCTCAACCGTCGGTAGCGGCGCACGTTTTGCACAAGCTGATAGAGCGAGATCGCAACGCTGATCAGAAGGCCGTAGAAGAAAGTCTGGTTCATATAAGCCACGATCTCGACCAGCTTCTGCTCGGCGGCAACTGTGGCCTCTGCGGGCACCGCCAGGGTCACCCACACGCCGGCAGCCAGCAGGATGCCGATCATCGTCAGCGAGAAGAGCTCGAAGCCCACCTGGGCCGCGGCGTGAAAGCGGACCCAGTTCGGGCGCGCCAGGTTGATCGCGGATTGCACGATCCCGGCAACCATGCTGAGTATGAAGGGCACGTAGAGCGCATACCAGATGGGCGCGAGCTTGAACGGCCCGATCCCGGCGTCGGGCACGCTCAGAAACTGGTACGTGATGGCGATGAAGATCGCAAGCAGCACGATCTGCAGCCCAGACTCCAGGCGCGAGATCTTGGGCAGAGAGGCCGTCCGAGTGACCACGTCGGCGTGACCGGTCAGCCAGCCCCACTGGTCGGGATGCTCCTGCGCCATGCGCTGGATCAGCACGAAGACCAGCGTCACGGCGGCCGACTGCATGAACACATGCACCATCAGCCGCGCGAAGACGCCGTCCGTCGGAAGTTCGAGCGCGATCGTGAGCACGACCTGCACGGCCAGGGCGACGAGCAGGCTGATCCCGAGCACGCGGACGTAGATCGAGAACAACGCCGGGCCGATCAGCTGTTTACCGAACATCAGGCCGCCGGTCTCCGGCTGATAGCGGCCGGCCACCGACATCGGATGGCCGTAGTCTTTGAGGATATCCTGCAGCTCGATGTCGGTCAGTTGACGGCCGAGCTCGGCCTCCCGGTCTTCGATGCGCGAGCGGATGTTGTCGGACAATTCGCTCAAGATGTCGTTCTTCTGCCGCTCGGGCAGGAACATGCCGACGGTCTCGAGATAGCGGTCAACCTGGGTCATGGCCGTCATCCTTTCACTGAACTCCCTTGGGTTGTTTGACTTCGGGCCTGCCTTGCGCGATCCAACGCAGCGACGCGTTGATGCCTTCCCATTCCTCAAGCAGCTGGGTGAGGATCGCTTCGCCCTGGGCGGAGACGCGATAGAAGCGTTTGTTGCGTTTGTCTTCCTCGCGCCATTCGCTGTCGAGCAGGCCCTGCGTCTCGAGCCGACGGAGGAGCGGGTAGAGCGTGTTCTCGTCGATCTCCAGGCCGCGCTCGGCCAGGGCTTTGCGCAAGGCATAGCCGTAGTGCTCGGTGCGTAGCTGGGCGAGCACCGCCAGCACCAGACAGCCCCGGCGGAGCTCGAGCCGAAGGTTTTCAAGCAAATCAGTGGTCATCGACTTACCCTATGCCGTACACTGTGTAACAAACAGTATATCGCGCACAGGGTAGGTGTCAAGAGCCAGCTGGCCGGCTCGATATCGGGAATGGCCGGATATGGCCGGATATCGTCGCAGCGCGTGTGGTGGGGCCGAAAATCGGCGCTATTCGGCGATTCTTCAACCGGCCATTCCCGGTATCGAATCGACAGGCAGCGCCGACCTGCTCAGCCGAGGAGCTGGTTGGCTTGACGCAGGCGTGTTCCAGGCACAGGCTCGCCGCGCAGGGCTGCGGCGACCTGGCCCGGGACGTCGCCGGAGAAGATCAGGGCCGTGAGCCCCGGCACGGCGCGCACCATGTTGAGGGTTTCGAAGATCTTGGCCACCATCCCGCCGGTGACGTCGGTGGCCTGCGCGGCGCCGGCGTTCACGGCGGTGCCATCGACGATCTCGGGCACCAGGTCACCGTCGGGCCAACGCGTGAGCACGCCCGGATCGCGACCGGCCAGCAGGAGGCGCGCCGGCTTGAGCCGCGGCGCGAGATAGCCAAAGACGTCCTCGGTCGACACGATCGTGCCGCCGCGGACACGATCCACGGCGACATCGCCCTGTACGACGGGCACCAGGCCGTGCGCCAGTGCGTGCGTGATCGGCTCGAGCGCGAGCGACTCGATCCGGCCGTCGCGGCACACGGCCGAGGCCGAGGGCGGGCAGTTGAACACCGGTAGCCCGGCTGCGCGGGCGGCGTCGATGACGTGTCGGTTGAGCAACGCTGCAGCAGCCTGCACCTCGGCGAAGCCGCGCCAATCCTCACGACTGTGCACGCCGTCACGGGTGCCGTAGCGCTTGCCCTCGATGTGCCCGAAGGATCCCGAGCCGTGGCCGAGCACGAGTTGAAAGGCGCCGTCGGCCTGCGCCGCCGTTATCTCGCCCATCAGGCGCGTCAACACGTCGCCGCGCAGGGTGCGAGGTGTGGCCTTGTCCGTGATCAGCGAGCCGCCGAGCTTGAGGAAGAGGAGTGTAGGCACGAGCGAAGTGTAGCCGCGAATCCGGCGGTTAGGACCCCACCTGGGTCGTGATCGTGCGCCTGGCGCCGGCAGCCTCGAGGGCCGCGGCGACCGCGTCCGCCGAATCCGGCGCGACCAGGGCGATGACGTTGCC
>JAEURK010000050.1 GCA_016789175.1 Anaerolineales bacterium | reverse complement strand
CCTTGTTTTTTCCCATTAGGGGGGGGTTGGTGGGGGGGGGGCCGCCCCCCCCCCCCTCCAATCCCCCGGTTTTTGCCGGTCTTCTCCCAATAGAGCTTAACAGTTGCAGATGTCAATGAATCCAGCTCGACCAATGTGCCGGTGCCCATTCGCTTCGTTCGGGCGATTCGTGGCCGGAATCTGTGCCTGACAAAGCGCCCGTGCCCACCACACAGCACGCCGGTCTCTGCCAGGGCTCAGCCAGTCTATAATCGCCCGGTGAATCGCTTTCACCTTTTGCTGGCCACCTACCTGGCGCTGAGCCTGGCGGCCTGCGCACCACCGCCGACCGCCGCCGTGCCGACGCTGACCGTCACATTGCGGCCGCCGGCGGCCCCGGCTTCGGTCACGCCGTCGCGTCAGGCGCCGACCCCGGTGATCATCGCTTCGCCCACGCCGACGCCCACGCCTTTTCTTCACACAGTCACGAGCGGCGAGACGCTGATCAGCATCGCTGTGTATTACGACGTGTCCCTGCAGGCGTTGCAGGACGCGAATGAAGGGCTCGACCCGCGCGCGCTGCAGATCGGGCGCACCTTGATCATCCCGCTGTCCGAGGAGGCCGCGATCGTGCAGGCCGAGGGCGCGCCGACGCCCATGCCGCTCGAGTTGGGTCAGCCCAACTGCCTGCCGCAGGCCAGCGGCGCCCTGACCTGCATCGTCCTGGCGCGTAACCCGGGGCCGGGGGCGCTCGAGAACGTCACAGCCCGGGTCATCCTGGCGGACGGCCAGGGCCTGCCGATCACGTCGACCGTGGGGAGTTCGGGGCTCGACATCGTGCCGGCCGGAGTGTCGGCGCCGATTGCCGTGCACTTTGCGCCCGGCGTACAATCGGTGGCGGCCCAGGGCGCCGATCTGATATCGGCCTACCCCTCCGGCGAGCCGCTCGATCGCTATGTGCCCCTGGCGCTCGATGCCTACACCGCGGCCCAGATCGGTCGGGTCTGGACGATCAGCGGCAGCATCCGCAACCCGGGCGCGCAGACGGCGGTTGTGGTGCGCGTGATCGTCGTGTTGCTGGCGTCCGGCGATCGGCCGGTAGGCTATCAGCGTCTGGAGTTGCCCGGCGGGCTGGATGCCGGCGCGGCGCGCGAGTTTTCGTTACCCGTCACGGCCCTGGCCGATGACGCCATTCAATACGTGGTTTGGGTTGAGGGAAAACGATGAGCACAGAAATGCCGTCTCACGCCAGCCCCTTCGTCTATGGGCTGTTGCAAGGCTTGTTCAAGCTGATCGCGGCGCTGTTCGTCAAGCAGCGCATCGTCGGGCTCGACAAAATCCCGCAGGACGGCGCGTACCTGCTGGTGATGAACCATTTGAGTATCTGGGATCCACCGGTCGTGTTCATGCACACGCCGCGCCGGATGGTCTCGTTCGTGGCGGACAAGTGGCGCAAGAACGCGCTTATCAGCTGGGTGGTGTCGACCATCGGCGTCGTCTGGGTGGCGCGCGGCGAGGCCGACATGAGCGCGATCAAGCAATCGCTCGGCTTCTTGCGCAACGGTCAGCCGATGGGGATGGCGCCCGAGGGCACCCGCAGCCTGACAGGCGCGCTCATTCAGGGGAAGACCGGCGCGGCCTACCTGGCCGATCGCGCCGGCGTGCCGCTGGTGCCCTGCGTGGTCTACGGCACCGAGGCGGTGACTGCGAATATCAAGCGGTTTCGACGAACCGAGATCGTCATGGAGATCGGCGAGCCGTTTCGGCTCCCGCCGAACGGCCGCGCCAAGGCGGCCGAACTCGATCGCTACACCGATCAGATCATGATCGCGTTAGCCCGGTTGCTGCCGGAGAAGTACCATGGAGTCTACGCCGATCATCCTCTGTTGCAAGGCGAGAGCCCGGTTCAGTAACCGCCGATCAACACCTGCCAGCCTTCACGCTGCGCAAATGCCTCGGCTTCGCGGGTGTGAGGCACCGTTATCAGGTTGACCATGTGTCCGGGCCGATTCAGGATGATGTGATACGCGCGGCGGCTGCGATCGCCCATCAGGCCGCGCAAATAGACGGGCTGCTCGACGCACCAACCGGCATCCAGGGCGCTCATCAAGAGCAGCAGTTGCGGTTCTGTCGCTGTCGCCGTTCGCGGGCGCTGTAAGACACTCCACTTTTCTGCATTCGGATTGCCGAGCGGGAAGCTGGTAAGCATCGTCACTGACCTCCTGGGTAGTGGAGTCAGCGTAGATCGGCTCCCTCAAAACCACGTTAAGCGCAATTCAACGGCGCCACGCTCAAGCGCCGCGCTCAAGCGCCGTGGGCCGAGTCGATCCCGGCGATCGCCAGCAACAGGGCCTGTCGGTCGACGGCCCCCAGCAGGCGGCCGTTGCGGTCGACGACATAGAACCGTTTGCGCTGTTCGGTCAGCATGCGCTGGATCGCTTCGGCGACCGGTGTTTCCGGCGGGCCGCTGAGCGCGGCAGCAGTCATCACGTCGCGGGCGGTGTCGGCCAGCGGCGGCGGGTTTCCCCGGCCCAGGAGGGCCGCCAGCAAGCCTCCGCGAACGTCGGGTCTGGCCCGCGCGACCAGATCGCCATCCGTGATCACGCCCAGCAGGTGTTGATCCGAATCTACCACCGCGACCCGCTTGAGGGTTGCACCGATCATCTGGTTGGCGACGTCCACCAGATCGGCATCAGCCTGGACGGTGGGGACCGCGGTGTCCATCACGTCCCCGACGGTTCGCCCGTAGCGGGCTTCGGTCGGCAGGGCCACCTGGGCACCGGCCGCAGCAACCGTGCGCAACACGTCCAGGCGGCTCAGCACGCCGCACAGACGCCCTTGCGCGTCGACGACCGGCAGCCGCTTCAGCCCGTGGGTCACCATGGCGTGCACGGCATGAGCCAGGGTCGTGTCGTCTTGAAGTGTGATGGGATGCGGCGTCATCACTTCGCCGGCGGTTCGGCCGCTCGCGCGTAGGGCCGCCAGCTGGGCCTGGACCGACTCGGCGTCCAGGCGCTCGGTTACCGACACGCGGCTGGGCGCGCCGCCGCGCGTGATCAAATCGCCGTCGCTGATGATGCCGATGGGCTGGCCCCCGGGATTGACGACGGGCACGGCCCGGAACTGCTTGCCGATCAAAAGGTCCATCACGTCGGCAACGGCCGCTTCCGGCGGCACGCTGACGACGTCGCGGGTCATCACATCGCGCACCAACCGGTCGCCCGGCAGCGGTTGCAGGTAGCGGTGGGTGTATTTCACGACCTCGACATCGTCGAGCGTGACCAGGCCCTCGCGCACCATCGGCCCGACTCGCGTGAGCGCCTGAGCGATCCGAACGTGCTCATCGACGATTTCCACCACCAGCGGCAGATCCGACGACAGCACCTCCAGCGACGCGGTACGGATCCGGGCATGCGCGCCAAAGCCGGCCACACCCCGGGTGACGGTGGCCCCCGCCAGACCCTCGGCTTTCAGCGCCTCGAGCAGGGCCAGATACAGCGGCCGGCCGCGCCACTGGTCGCTCTCGCCGATGTATAACCGCAGACGTTTGGCCTTGCCGACGATGCGCATCGCGCCTCCCGCTTCAGAGCCCGCGCCCGATCCAGATCCCGAGGCCGACAGCGCCGATGCCGAGCGCGGCGCTGCCCAACAGGTTGACCATCCCGGCGAACCAGCTGCCGGCCAGCATCAGGTTGATGCTTTCGTATGTGTAGGTGGAGAAGGTCGTGTAGCCGCCGCAAAACCCAACCGCCACGACCAGCCGAAAGCGTGGGTCGACCAGCCCGCGTTGGGTGGCATAAGTCAGGAAGATGCCGAGGAGCAGACTACCGCTCAGGTTGATCAGCAGGGTGCCGTAGGGGAAGGCGCTACCCCATTTTTCGGCCGCCCAGGTGCCTATAAAGAACCGGGCGTTCGCGCCCAGAATCGCGCCCAGGCTGATCCACGCGATCTTTTCGAGGTCGGTCATGCCTCGCTATTGTGCCCGGCTTGGGCTTGCGACGCAAACCGGCAAGGACGCCGGCCCGGGCGCCTGCGGCCGAGCCTATCCCGCGAGGAGGTCGGTCAGTTTGCGGCGGATGTCGTCGCGCACGTCGCGAAAGACCTGGAAGACGGCGGTCTCGTCACCGGTGGCTGCCGCCGGATCGGGAAAGCCGATATGGACGCGGCGGCCCGAGCCAAGCCAGACCGGACAATCTTCGTTGGCCGAGTCGCACACCGTCAGGACCATGTCAAAGGCCTGGCCGCGAAACGCATCGACGTGTTTCGAGGTGCCGGTGTGCGTAATGGCCAGCTCGGCCAAAGCCCGCACCGCCAGCGGATGCACGTAACCGGCCGGCCGGGTGCCAGCCGAGACGGCCTCCCAGCGTCCCGGAAAGTCGTGATTGATGAGGGCCTCGGCCAACTGCGACCGGCACGAGTTGCCGGTGCACAAAACCAGGATGCGCTGGATGGTCATAGATGCTCGTCAGGCCCTGCGCTCAACTCTTTCATGGTGCCGCTGTTGATGAAGATGACGCGTTCGGCGATGTTGACGCAGCGATCACCGATGCGCTCGAGGTTGTGCCCGGCGAAAAGCAGATACATGGCGCGGGTGGTGATGGCCGGATCATCGGCGATCAGGCCCACGATCTGGCGAAAGACGTCCTGGTACAGCCCGTCGATCACGTCGTCGCGCCAGGCCACACTCTGGGCCAGCTCCGAGTCGCGTTTGACGCAGGCGTCGAGCGCGGTGCGCAGCATCGAACGGCTCTCGTCCGCCATGCGATTGAGATCGATCAGGGGCATGATCGGCGCCTGGACGCCCATGCGCAAAACGGTTTTGGCGATTCCGGCGGCATGGTCGCCCATACGCTCGATCTCGCCGGCGATGTTTAGCGCCGCCACGATCGCGCGCAGGTCGGTGGCCACCGGTTGCTCACGCGCGATCAAGAGCAGGCATTGCTCCTCGATTTTGAACCGGATCTCGTTGATGCGCGCGTCTTCGATGGCGATCTGGCGCGCCAGGTCGAGATCCTGATCGGCGAGCGCCTGGAGCGCGTGGGCGATGGCGCTGTCGACCAGGCTGGCCATGCGCAGCAGGTTGTCCTGCAAATCATGCAGTTCCTGATCGAAGTGAAGGCGGTGGGAAGTCGTGGCCATGCGTTCTCCTGGCCGCGGCGCA
Source organism: Anaerolineales bacterium (assembly GCA_016789175.1). Lineage (GTDB taxonomy): Bacteria > Chloroflexota > Anaerolineae > Anaerolineales > UBA6663 > UBA6663. The sequence continues at coordinate 4,399 of JAEURK010000050.1, read as the reverse complement.
ACGGATGCGGCCGGCGGTGGTGGGTAAGGTGCTAGCTGATTTGGAACAGGTGCGGCTCTGCGCCGGGAACTGTCGCAATGAACTCGAGCGCTGTCGCGAGCGGCGCCTGGGCGAGGCGGGCCCTGAGCCGCTCGATGACGATCGGCAGGCGCTCGACGCGACCAGCGCGGATCTCAACCCGCACCGGGCGCTCTGTGCCCCGTCCGATGTGAACCGCTTCGACGCCGCCGCCGTCGATCTCGGGCCCGCCCAGGCGCCCTTCGCTAAGGTCGAGCACGTCGGCGATCTCAAGCACGGCTGCCTCGAGGGTCAGGGCGGGGCGCTCGTGGTGATGGGCGCTCACGGCGTGCAAGGCTTCGGTGACCAGAACCGTGCGCTCGCGAACCGGATACAGACCGTCGAGGAGCTGCGCGGCTTTGCTGTGCGCGAGCATCAGCCCCAACGATGCATGGTCAGCGACGTGTACGCTGAGGCCGAGATCATGCAGCGCGGCCGCCAGGACCACCAAAACTTCGGCGTCTGCGCGTGCCAAACCGTGATCCGCGACCGCGCCCGAGCGGTGGCCGGCATCCAATAACAGCCTGAGCAGGCGCAACCCGGCGTTGGCCACGATGCGAACGTGCGTCTCGCCGTGATCGCCCAGCCCTGAGCGGTCGGCGGCGTTGACGTTGGCCGAGCGCCATAACTGGCGCAACTCCTCATCGGAATCGATGCGCTCGACCAGCGCCTGCAGCCGCGGATTGTGGCGCGCGGGCACGCTGAACGGCAAGCCATGGCGTGCCGCCGCGGGTGCGCGGTGCGCCATCGCTGGAACGGAATACGAGCTCGTCGCAGCGGTCAAGCCGGCCTCCTGCGTGACGCAGTGCGTAGATGATGGGGTGCCAGGTGCTTATCCAAAGCGCCCGGAGACGTAATCCTCAGTGCGCTTGTCTTTCGGGCGTGTGAAGATCACGTTTGTGTCGTCGAACTCGATCAGGGTGCCGGAGCGTTTGCCGTCTTCGGTCAGCATCATCATCGCCGTGCGGTCCGACACGCGCGCGGCTTGCTGCATGTTGTGCGTCACGATGATGATCGTGTAGCGCTGCTTGAGCTCCTGCATCAGCTCCTCGATCTTGATCGTCGCGATCGGGTCGAGCGCCGAGCACGGCTCATCCATCAAGATGATCTCGGGCCGGATCGCGATGGTGCGCGCGATGCACAGGCGCTGCTGTTGACCGCCGGAGAGACTCAGGCCGCTCTGTTTGAGCTTGTCCTTGACCTCGTCCCACAGCGCCGCGGCGCGCAGGCTCTCTTCGACCAGCTTGTCCATATCGCCGCGATAGCCGTTCAGGCGCGCAGCCCAGGCGATGTTGTCGTAGATGCTCTTCGGAAAGGGGTTGGGCTTTTGAAAGACCATGCCGACCCGCCGGCGCACCTCGACCGGATCGACTCCGGGCGCGTACAGGTTCTGGCCGTGGAGCAGGATCTCGCCTTCGACCCGCGCCGTGGGCACGAAATCGTTCATGCGGTTGAAGGCGCGCAGCATCGTGCTCTTGCCGCAGCCCGACGGGCCGATGATGGCCGTGATCTTGCGGGCCTCGACCGCCATCGAGACATCGGCGATGGCTTTGAACGCACCGTAGAAGATGTTGATGTGATTCGCCGCGATCGCGGTCTCGCTCGGTTCGGAGGCCGTTCCGGCGTTTGTGGTCAGCGGCTTGAGCCGGGTGGAGTCGGTCATGATCGTCTTTTGAAGAGTAGGAGTGTTGGACATCAGTTCGCCCTCCGGGCGCTCAACCGATTGCGCAGGATGATGGCCGACGCATTCAGGGTCAGCAACAGGACCAGCAGCACCAGGATCGCGGCGCCGGCCAGGTTCCGGAATTCGGCCTGAGGTTGGACGGTCCAGTTGTAGATCTGGATCGGCAGCGCCGTGAACCCCGAGAAGGGCCCGCTTGGGTCGGCCGTGATGAACGTCGACGCGCCGATGACGATCAGCGGCGCGGTCTCGCCGATCGCGCGCGAGACGGCCAGGATGCTGCCGGTCAGCACGCCTGGGATGGCCTGGGGCAGCACGTGATGCCAGATGGTCTGCCAGCGGGTGGCGCCGACGCCGTAGGCGGCCTGGCGAAGCGAGTCCGGCACCGCCTTGAGCGCCTCCTGGGCGTTTACGATGATCACGGGTAGCACCAGCAGCGCCATCGTCAGCGCCGCCGACAGGATCGTGCGGCCGTTGGTGTCGGTTGCGCCGAACATCGCGCCGCTGGTCAGCGGCTCGAGCACGCGCACAAACACCGCCAGACCGAGCATGCCGTATACGATCGAGGGCACACCTGCCAGGTTGTAGATGTTCGTTTCGATGATGCGGTTGATCAGGCTCTTGTCTGCGTATTCCTGCAGGTAGATCGCGGCGCCAGTGCCGATCGGCAGCGCGATCGCGATCGTCAGGCCGATCAACATCAGCGACCCCAGGATGGCCGTGCGCACGCCCGCGAACAAGGCCTGGCTCGACATCGGCACAGTCAAAAAGTCGGTCGTGACCCAGGATTTGAACACGAACCGGGCATCCGGGTTCTTGGCCAGCGCATCGGCCTCGAACGCCTGGCGGTTGAACACGGCTTCGGCCAGGGTCGAGCTCGCCACGACCTCACGGTCGAGGATGCGCTCGAAGACCAGCGCCAGCAGGTCCGAGCGCGAACGCGTGTCCAGTGGCTGCTCGGCGTTGAGCTTGTTGATCGCGCCGGTCGAGAGTTCGTTGGTGAGCAGCACGACCAGGTCCGATGTCGCGAGCTGCTCGACCGGGATCGGCGAGTATTTCAGATAGTCCTCGCCGTCGGCATATGCAACCAGGCCAAAGGCGTTGTTGACGATATTGAGCATCAACAGGATCAGGCCCAGGATGCCCACGGTCGTGGCGCCCAGAAAGGCCGTCTGCCAGAAACGCCCGGTGGCGTGCCTCCCGGTCAGATTCGGTCGGAAAACGTCGGAGCCGGCGATGCGGTCTGCGTTGGCCATTAGTCGTATTGCTCCCGGAACCGGTTGACCAGCCAGCGGCTGACCAGGTTCAAGCCGAGCGTGATCACGAAGAGCGTCAACGCCAGGGCGAACAGGCTGGTGTAGTCGAGCGAGCCGTAGCTCAGGTCGCCGCCGCTGATGCGTGCGATGTGGCCCGTAATCGTCTCGGCTGCCTCGAAGGGATTGAACGTCAACTGCGACGTCGCGCCGGCCGCAATGGCCACGATCATGGTCTCGCCCACGGCGCGCGAGACGCCGATGATGAAGGCCGCCACCAGGCCCGAGAGCGCCGCCGGCAGGACCACCTGCACGGTGGTCTCGAGTTTTGTCGCGCCCAACCCGTAGGCGCCCTCGCGTAACGTGCGCGGCACGGCGCTAAGGGCATCTTCGCTCATCGAGGCGATCAGCGGCACGATCATCAACCCCATCACCAGGCCGGCCGAGGCGTTGTTGTAGATCTGGACCGTGTCCTCGCCGAAGATGCTGCGCAGCAGCGGGGTGATGAAGGTCAGAGCGAAAAAGCCGAAGACCACGGTCGGAATGCCGGCCAGGATCTCGAGTGTCGGTTTGAGGATGGCCTTGGCGCGCGGCGCCGCATATTCACTCAGGTAGATGGCGGCGAAGATCCCGAGCGGCATCGCCACCACCATGGCGATCGCGCTCGTCATCAGGGTGGCGTTGACCAGCGGCCACACCCCGAAATCACCGGTCTGGGGCTGCCAGTGGGTGCCCGTGAAAAACTCAAAGACGTTGACCTCGGGATCGGTAAAGAAAGCCAGCGACTCGTTGCCGAGCACGAGTAGGATCCCGAGCGTGGTCAGGATCGAGATCGCGCCGCACAAGAACAGGAGGCCCTGCACGACGGTCTCGACCGGCCTGGGCTTGCGCCGCAGCCGGGCGGCCCAGTCGACGTGCCGGTCCTGCGGGTCAGTGACGGGAAGAGACGACAGCGCCTGGGTCATAGGGCCTCAGTGTGACGGTGGGGTGCGGGCGGTCGGCTGGGTTTGCCGGCGCTTGGAGCTCGCATCGTAGAGGGCATCGGATCGATTCCTCGTTCTTTCCGCGGCGGCGAGTCGTGTGATTCCGCCACGGAACTAGGGATGTATCCGCCGCTGGTGGAGGACACACCCGGTCGAAAGTCCGGGTTACACGCCCAGGCCCTGTAACAGGCCGAGCGCGTCGAGCCAGTTCGCCGTGCCGTCCCCGAGCGCTGCGGCCGGAGCCGGAAAGTAACCGACGTCGATGATTTCGGCGTTGACGGTCTGGAGGTAGAAGCCGATAAAGGCCGCGACCTGGGGCTTGTCGGCCATGATCGCGGCGTCGGAATAGATGAAGAGCGGTCGGGCCAGCGGGTAGGTGCCGGCATCGACTGTGGCCTGGCTGGGCGCGACAGCGGCCTCGGCCG
>JAEURK010000043.1 GCA_016789175.1 Anaerolineales bacterium | reverse complement strand
GGGGATGGCGGGGTCGACGAAGGTCGCCAGGCGCAGGCCCTTCTGCCGGGCGCGGATGGCGAGCAGGTCGGCGGCGCTCTCGACGACGGTGGTGAGGCTGAACTCGTGCAGGTCGAGCTCGAGGCGGCCGGCCTCGATCTTGGAGAAGTCGAGGATGTCGTTGATGATGTCGAGCAGGGCCTGGCCGGAGTCGATCATGAGCTGGACCGAGCCGCGCTGTTCGTCGGGGAGGGCGGCGTCGAGCAGGAGCTCGGCCAGGCCGACGATGGCGTTCATGGGGGTGCGGATCTCGTGGCTCATGTTGGCCAGGAAGTCGCTCTTGGCGCGGTTGGCGGCCTGCGCCTCGCGGGCCATCTCGCGGGCGGTGACCAGGGCCTGCTCGAGCTCGAGGTTGGTCTCCGACAGGGCCTGCTCCATGGCCTTGCGCTCGCTGACATCGGTGAAGACGGCGATGGTGCCGATGGCCTCGCCATCGCGCGCACGCCCCGTCAGGGTCACTAACAGGTCAACCCATGCACCGTCGGGTCGGGTGTGTCGATACTCGACGTTGCTGGTCGGGGTCGCCGCACCCTGTGCCTTTAACAACGCCCGGATCGCGTCCCGATCATCGGGCGGCGCCAACTCATCGACGCTCATCCCGATCAGCGTTCGCATATCTACACCGAGGATGCGCGCGCCGGCGGGGTTGATGTACTCGCAGCGTCCCTCGGGGCTGAGCACGACCACACCCTGGCCGAGGGTGTTGAGGACGAGCTGGGCGAAGTCGCGCTCGGCCCGGACTTCGTTCTGCAGCGACTTACTGGCCGTGATGTCCTCGATCAGGCCGATGACCTGGGTGACGACGCCTTCCGCGTTGCGCTCGAACACCAGACTGCGGGCACGCATCCAGCGCCAATGCCCTTCGACGTCCTGGAGACGGTATTCGGTCTCGAGGACCTGGCCATCAGCCAATTCTTGTGTGCGGAGGGTACGGGCTGCATACACATCTTGATCATCAGGATGGAGCTTCGCCAGCAGGAATGCGCGCCAGCCCATCTTGCGCGTCAGGTCGGAGGGGTAGCCAAGCATTCCGGACAGGGTGCCGTTGCTGTAGATCACGCCGCCGTTGGCCGTCTGGTCGTCGAGGTTGACCACGTAGAGGACGTTGGGCACAGCCTGGGCGACCCGGTTAAGCAGGCGTTGACTGGCGGCCAGGTCGTCCTGGGCCTGGCGCGTAACGGTGATGTCATCCATCAACCCGATCAACTGGGTCACCGAGCCGGCTGGGTCGCGCTGGAAGACCAGCGCACGCGAGCGCAGCCAGTGCCACAAGCCGTCTGCGGCCCGGATCCGGAACTCGTGCTCGAGCACGTCGCCGTCCGCCTGCTCAACGATCCGCATGGATGCGGCGATCCAACCGGGCAGGTCTTCCGGGTGGATGTGGGCATTGAGGAAGTTGACGTCGATCCGTTCCTCCGGTGAGAGGTCGGTGTAGCCGAGCATGTCCGGCAGATAACGGTTTGCGTACACAAACCCGCCGGCGCCGTTGTTTGCGGCGAAGTCCAGGATGTAGGTGACGCTGGGCAACGCCTCCGTCATGCGGGTGAGCAGCCGCTGGCTCTCGGCCAGGGCGCGTTCGGACTGACGGGCCTCGGTGATGTCGTCCCACACGACCAGAACCTGCGACGGTCGACCGGCGGTGTCGCGCTTGAAGACCCGGTAGCGGAACTGCACATCCCGCCAGGCGCCGGTGCTCGCGCGCAGCCGGACACTGGCTTCGATGGCCTGGTCGTCCGCCAGTTGCGCCATCCCGGCCAGGTTGGCGTTAAAGACAACCAGGTCATCGGGATGAACGATCTGGCGCAGATAGGTGGTGAGCCCAATGCCCTGCTCGTCAGCCTCAGCGAAGTGAAACAACTCGGGATGGATGCGATTGGCGTAGATCGCGCGCTTCTCCACCACATCGGCGACGAAGACCTGGCTGGGGATCGCGGCGGCGAGTTGCGAGATAAAGCGTTGACTCTCCTCGAGCTGGAGCTGTACGCGCTTACGCTCGGTCACATCCTGCAGCTGGCCGATGATCTCGTTGACCTGGCCGTCCGGGCCGAAAATCCCATGGGACGTGTCCTCGAGCCAGATCTCGACGCCGTCGCGACGCGTGAAGCGATACTCCACAGTGGGTGCCCGCATGACCTGGGGGTCGCGTCGTGCTTCCCACAAGTTTTCGCGATCGTCAGGATGGATCCGGGATCGCCATAGCGGCGTCTGATCCAGCAGCTCGTCGGCTGAGTAACCTGTCAGTCCCTCGATATTCTCGGTGATGAAATTGCAGAACAGATCCCGCTGCGGCAAATAGCGAACCTGCAGCGTATAGGTGGCCATCGGGCTGTTGCTGACGATGTGATTCAGCCGGGCCTCGGCCTGGCGCAAGGCATCGGCGGCTTCGCGCCGTGCCGTGACGTCTTCCATGTGCCCGAAGAGCTTGGTCACCCGCCCATCCGGCCCGCGCTGGGGCCGCCCGAAGTCGTGCAGCCAGAGATAGACGCCATCCGGCCGACGGAAGCGATACTCGATGCTGTACTCGGACTTATCGGCCAGCCCGGCCAGGGTCTCGCGGATCTGCTGATGATCGGCGGGATGCACGTGGTCCAGCCAGTCGGGGCTGATGGCGATGACCTCTTCGGACGTCAAACCGAGGATATCAAAGGCGCGCTCGCTGAAGTAGGAGTAAACCCACTGATCGGCTGCGGACGAAGCCGGCACACAGGAGTATGAGAGGATCGGGCTGTTGGCCAGCACCTGGCGGACGCGCTCGTTGGCTTCGGCCAGGGCCAGCTCCATGTGCTTCTGTTCGGTGACGTCCAGGTTCTGCCCGACGATCTCACGCACCCGGCCATGCTCATCCCGGATCGCGCGCAACGTATCCTGGAACCAGACCTCACGTCCATTGCCATGGTGAAATCGATATGTGTGGACGAGCGGGCGGTCATCAAAGTCGATCCCAAGCGCGAAGACCCGCGTTCCGTCCAACACCCGCTGGAGATCGTCCCGGTGGATGCGGTCAACCCAATCGGCGTCGTTGCTGTAGAGATCTTTCAGTGAGAGCCCCGTGACCGCCTCGATGTTGTCGCTGTAATACACGTAATGCAGACCATCGATGGACTTCGGGTCGGGGATGGCCCGGAAGAGCGCCGCCGGGCTGTTGCGCAGCAGTTCATCCAGCTGCTGACGGCTATCCTCAAGCGCCTGCTCGGCGTGTTTGCGAGCCGAGATATCCAGGCTCTGGCCGTACAACTCGGTGGGCTGCCCCTGGGCATCGAAGAGGATCCGCAGGCTGTCCTGGATCCAGATCTCATGACCGGCCTTGTGCCGGAACCGGTAGTCGTACACGATCGGCATGTCGGACGTCGGCGCCAGCGAGGCCAGGCTGTTGGCCGCGGCCAGGATGCGCTCGCGATCATCCGGGTGGATGCGTCGCACCCATAAACCGGGGTCGGCGTGGACCTCGTCCACGGTGTATCCCAAAACATCGACCGTGTTGGCGCTGTGATACAGGAAGACCCAGCCCTCACGCTTTTCCGCAGCCGGGCGCGCCCAGAACAGGATGGCCGGGCTGTTGCGCACGCTTTCGTCCTGGACGCGCCGGCTTTCGGCCAGGGCTTCGTCGGTAGCCTTCCGCTCGCTGATGTCCAGCGTCTGACCGTATAGCTCCAACAATTGGCCGGCCGCGTCGAAGACGAGCCGGAGAGTGTCCATCAACCAGATCTGCCGACCGTCCTTGTGCCAGTAGCGATACTCCAGGGTGACGGGCGCCTGGCGCGCGCTGACCAGCAACTGCGATCGCCGTGTAAGTTCGTCGACCCGCGCACGGTCGTCGGCATGGATCCGGCTCTTCCACAAACCCGGCTCCGTCGCCAGCTCCTCGGCGCTGAAGCCGATGACTTCGAGGGCGTTGGCGCTGTTGAAGAGCACGCGCCACCCGTCAGGGTCCTCGGGGTCCGGGATGGCCCGATAAAGCAGCGCCGGCGAATTGCGCACGACCTCGTCGAGCTGGCGGCGGTTTTCGGCCAGCGCGTTCTCGGCCAGTCGTCGCTCGGTGATGTCCAGGCTCTGCCCGTACATCTCCACCGGGCGCCCGGCCGCGTCCGCCACGATCCGCAGCGTATCCTGCAGCCACACGGTGCGGCCGTCGCGATGCAGGAAACGGTAGTCATACACAACCGGGATGCCGCTCCCGGCTTCGAGTGAAGCCTGGCGTGCCGCCTCGGCGATGCGTGCCCGATCGTCCGGGTGGATGCGGCTGACCCACAACGCCCGATCCTGCTGCAACTGCTCGGCCGTGTATCCGACCACCTCGAGCACGTTGGCGCTGTTGAACACGAACATCCAGCCATGCGGGACGGCCGGGTCCGGGACGGCGCGGAAGAGCACAGCCGGCGAGTTGCGCACGATCTCGGTGATCTGACGCTCGCGCTCCGCCAGCGCATCCGAGATCCGACGTTGCTCGCTGATGTCGATCAGGTGGCCGATGACCTCGATCATGCGGCCGGCCTCATCGCGGACGGCCCGACACGAATCGCGCACCCACAGCCTGCGACCATCCGGACGCGTCAGCGCGTACTCGAGCACGGCTTCACCGCGGTCTTCCAGGCTCGCGCGCCAGGCGGCGGCCGTGGCCGCGCCCAACTGGCCCGCCAGGCCCGTCCCTGAGGGCGCCAGACGATGCGCTTCAGGATCGATCCCCAACAGATCGCGGGCATTGTCGCCGATGAACGAGACGGCGTAGCCGCCGGGAGCGGCGGGGTCCGGCCGCAGCCCGTACACGACGGCCGGGTTGCGCTCAAGGATCTCGAGCAAACGCTGTTGGGCCCGGCGTTCACGCGTGACGCTATGCTCGTAGCCGCGCACCAATCGATGGACCGCCTCAGCCAGGCCAAACAAGATCAGCGCCCAGGTTACATAGAAGGCGCCGATAGCCGGAAGCTGCATACCGATTCGCAGGGTGGTCGGCAGCAACAGCAGGATATAGAGGACAATCGTCAGGTGCTGGACCCAACGGGGATACCACAGAGCGGCCAGGATAACGCTTGCGATGAGCAAGAAGGTGCCGATACCTGACGCGTCGGTCAGGAAGGCATAGAGTGTCCACGCGCCGCCGATGGCCGCGAACAGTGACAGAAAAAGGACGGGATGAAGACGCTTATCCTTTAGCATGCACAAGCCGGGCCGTCCAACGCCGACGCACCCCGACATTGCCGTTATAACGAATCTCAATCTTCTCTGGTGTGTCGCGGCCGTGAATCTCACCCGACTCGGGGATAACTTAACGGCTCATTTACAGGGGCAGGCCGGCCAGGCGGGCTATTCCGACAAGTCCCCCCAACCCCATCAACCAGGTCGGGTTCAGGCGCAGGCGCCAGAGCAGGCCGAACCCGACCAGCGCCAGCCCGATCGTGAGGGGATCGATCAACGCCTCGAAACCCAGGCGCACCGTCACGACGGCCATCAACGCCAGCGAGACGGCCGTCACACCATCGAGCACGGTCGTCACAACGGCCGAGCGTTTGGCGCGTTCGAGCAGCGGGATGCTGAGCGCGACAAAGATGAAGGCCGGCAAGAAAATACCGAGCGTCGCCAAAACCGCGCCTGCCCAGCCGCCCAGCACATAGCCGATGAAAGTCGCGGTGGTGAACACCGGCCCCGGCGTCACCTGCCCGATGGCGATCGCATCCAGCAGCTGCTGACTGGTCAGCCAGCCCAAACGATCGACAAAATCGCTTTGCAGGAAGGCCAGCAACACGTAACCGCTGCCGTAGAGCACCGAGCCGATTTTCAGAAACGTAAGCAGCAGCTCGAGGAGCGTGAAGGGCGCAGCGGCCCCGACGCTGGTCTTCCAACCGATCCAGGGTACGATCCCGGCCAGCGCACCACCGCGCCACCGGCGCCAGGCCAGGGCCAAGCCCGCGCCAAGCACCAGCAGCGTCAGCTCAGAGACGCCCAGGGCGGCCCCCATGACTGCGCCGGCGGCGATCAGGCCGGTCAGGCGATCCTTGATCGCCGCCCGCCCAAGGCCCCAAAGGGCCTGCGCCACGATCGCGATCACCATCGGCTGGATCCCGTACAGCAGCGCCCGCACCGGCGGCGTGGCGCCGAAGGCCACATACGCCCAGGCGAAGCCCAGCACGATCAGAGAGGCCGGGACGATGAAACCCACGCCGGCTGCGATCAAGCCGGGCCAACCCGCGCGTCGGTGGCCAAGGTGCATGGCCAGCTCGGTGCTATTGGGCCCGGGGATGAGATTGGCGGCGCCGAGCAACTCCAGGAACTCGGCCTCGCTGACCCAGCGCCGGCGCATCACCAGCTCGGCCCGCATCAAGGCGATGTGCGCGGCCGGACCGCCGAACGACGTGAAGCCCAGCCGGATGAAGAAGTGCAGGACTTCGAACCACGGGGCGCGCATGTAACGAGCGGGCCTCACGTCGTCCGGCGCTGGCGCGCCAGCTCGAAGATGATGACGCTGCCGGCCACGGCTGCGTTGAGCGACTCGGCGCCGCCGGGCATCGGGATGTGCACGGCCGAGATCGCGGACGCGCGCGCCGCAGCGCTGGCCCCGGAGGCCTCGGCACCGACGATCAAGCCGGCCGGCGCGCGCCAGTCGACTGAGTCGTAAGCCGGGCCCTGATCCATATCGGCCACGTAGAGCCGCAACGCCGACCAGGCGGCCGGCGGCTCGGCCCAATCGAACGTGAGGACGGGCACGCGAAAGTGCGCGCCCAGCGCAGCTCGGACGACCTTGGGGCTATAGGCGTCGACCGTGCCCGGTGCCAGGTACACGGCGTCCAGGCCGGCGGCGGCCGCGGTGCGCAATAACGTGCCCACATTGCCGGGATCCGCCAGGCCATCAAGCACCAGCACCGCCCGCGGGGCCGTGGGCGGCGTTGGCACGGGCAGCTCGGCGATCGCCAACAGACCGGCGGGCGTCTCAGTGTCGGCGCAGGCGCGCAACACCGCCGGCGTGACCGGCACTGGTCGGGCGCCGGCCCGTTCGGCAGCCGCCAGGGCGGCGACGGAGCGCGGGTCGAGATCGGTCACATGCAACACGGCTTCAAGGCCAACCCGCGCCGCGCAGGCTTCTTCGAGCAAGCGCACGCCTTCGAGGACGAAGCGCCCCTCGCGTTCGCGGTCGCGTCGACGAGTCTGTAAAGCCCGGATACGCTGGACCAGTGGGTTGTGGGTGGAGGTGATCACGGTTGGCCGGATTGTAAGCCAGGCCGCGGCGTCCGGCCCAACTGCGCTTAACCATCGGCCAGGGCGCGTTGTTCGGCGCGGATTCTGGCCGCGAATATCGCGGATAACGCGAATGAGAGCCAGTGCATCGCCTCGTCCGATTCAGCAGAATTCGGTGAGCGCTCAGGCGGACGGGATGTGGCGCAGACAACGCGGGCAACCACACGCTTGACCGGCGGACCTCCCCGGAAAACAAAACGGGCGCTGTGTGTCCACAGCGCCCGTTGATGCGACGAACAAAAACGCCTAGAGCGCGCTCTTGGCCAGCGACGCGATCTGCGCGAAAGCAGCAGCATCGCGGACGGCGATGTCGGCCAGGGCCCGGCGATCGAGCGTGATGCTGGCCTTCTTCATGCCGGCGATCAATTTGCTGTACGAGATGCCGTTCAGGCGAGCTGCGGCGTTGATACGCACAATCCACAACCGCTTGAGGTCGCGGCGGCGATTGCGGCGATCGCGCCAGGCGTAAAGCTGCGCGTGCAGCAGGCCTTCATTGGCGCGCCGGAAAAGACGATGATAGGCGCCGCGCTGACCGCTGGTCAGCTTCAAGACCTTCTTGTGGCGCTGACGCGTTCGAACTCCACCCTTAGTACGCATGCTCAATCACTCCTGCGATTCGGCGCCGGCCTGTGGGATAACGATCCACACGTTCGTGCCGCGTCGGTCGCGCTGAGGCACCGGCTCCGGCCGATGCCATAAAAACCCTGATCGTCCGAGGACGCTCAGGTCGAAGACTTGTCGTCGAAGCGCTGCAGGTATGGCGCCAGCCGGCGCACGCGCTTCACGATCTTCTTGCCCAACACGGGCAGCATCTCGGTCAGGAGCGCCTTGGTCCGGTCCGACGTGCGCCGGCGGAGGTGGCTCTTACCCTTCTTGGTCCGCACCAGCATCCCGCTGCCGGTCACGCGGAAGCGCTTGGCGGTCGCCTTGTGCGTCTTGAGCTTATACTTCTTGCCCGCGGGTTTTGCTTTACGTGGCACGTTCGTACTCCCGGCGGCTACGTCATGGCCGCCATTTTGCGATCTCTCGACAAACAACGCCGGGGCGCTCGCTCTGCCCCGGCGACAGGTCACGCTGGGTTGGCCTTGCGGCCGGAACCGGGTTAGGCCTGGCCCTCGGCCTGCGGCTCCTCGGTCTTTTCCTTCTTGACGGCGGCCGGCTTGGGTGGCTTACGCCCGCCCGGGGCCAACAACATGATCATGGCTCGGCCTTCCATCAGCGGCTGAGCCTCGATCTGGCCGACGTCCGACAGTTCCTCGGCGATGCCCATCAGGTCCTTGCGGGCGATCTCCGGGTAGGTGATCTCGCGCCCGCGGAACTTCACGCGAACCCGCACCTTTTTGCCTTCTTCAAGCCAACGTCGAGCATCTTTGACCTTCAGCCCGGTGTGGAAGTCGTTGCTCTTGGGGCGCAGCTGGATCTCTTTGACCTCGACGATCTTCTGAGCCTTGCGCGCCTCGCGGGCCTTCTTCGTGTTCTCGTACAGGAACTTCCCGTAGTCGAGCACCCGGCACACCGGCGGATTTCCGTTAGGGCTGACCTCGACCAGATCTTTGTTTGCGGCGCGCGCGATCTTGAGCGCTTCCTGAATAGCCACCACGCCAACGTTTTCGTTGTTGGGGCCGATCAGGCGCACTTCGGGTACGCCGCGGATCTGTTCGTTGATCCGGTAGTCAGATGTTTGAACGGGAATAGTGCTGTGCCTCTCGCTGGCTAGTTGACGACAAAATAACCCCTGTTCGGGGCTAGCGCTAAATGGTAACAGAAGAATCAAGAGGAGTCAATCAACCCCGAAAACACCTGTTCTTCCGGGTGCTTGACTTCCCCGAACACATGATCTAAAATGCAGGTCAGATTCGCTCATTTGTGCCATTGGTGGCGGGTGACCCTCATCCCAGCCACTCGGGAGAAGAGCATGGCAAAAGGCAAGCTTTCGACACGGCAGGTTGAGATCCTGCGCTTCATCGGCACGTTCGCAGAGAACCGGGATTACCCTCCCACCATCCGCGAGATCGGCGAGGCAGCGGGCATTTCCTCGACGTCGGTTGTGAATTACAACCTCAACAAGCTCGAGCGCGAGGGCTACATCCTTCGCGACCTGAAGGTGTCGCGCGGCGTGCGGCTGACCGCGGCGGGTGAACAGGCGGCGGGCCTGACCAGCCGACGCCACGGCGTCGCGGCCGTACAGGTGCCGGTGGCGGGCTTCATCTTCGCCAGCGAGCCGGTGATGGTCGGCGATGCCGCTCAGACCTCGTCGGATGAATACATCGAGCTGACCCGCAACCTGGTCAACGACAGCGGCGACCTGTTCGCCCTGCGCGTCAAAGGCGACTCGATGATCGACGCCATGGTCGCCGACGGCGACATCGTGGTGATGAAGCGCGCCGATCAGGCCCGCAACGGCGACATGGTCGCCGTCTGGCTGACCGATCGCAATGAGACCACGCTCAAGTACTTCTTCCGCGAAAACGGCAAGGTGCGCCTGCAGCCCGCCAACCCGACCATGGGCCCGATCATGATCGACAACCCCGCCCAGGTGCAGGTGCAGGGCAAGGTCGTGATGGTCATGCGCCAACTGGCCAACTGACCCGGTTCATTTTCCGAAACTGAGACGCCCCGGATGCCAACATCCGGGGCGTCTCTCGTTTTTGGGCTCATCCCTTACAATCGGCCCCATGACTCACCCACTGATCTTGTGCACCAATGATGACGGCGTGGAATCGCCCGGCCTGTGGACGGTGGCCGCGGCCCTGCGAACGCTCGGCGAGGTCGTGATCGTCGCGCCCGACAAGCAATACACCAGCATCGGCCGCGCCCACCCCCCGACCGTGACGGGCTGCGTGACCGACATCTCCCGTGAGATCGACGGCGCGCGCCTGAGCGCCTATGCCGTCGATGCCAGCCCCGGCCAGTGCATCCACCACGCCGTGCTCGAGCTGCTGCCCCGGCGGCCCGACCTGGTGGTCTCCGGCATCAACTACGGCGACAACGTCGGCTCGGGCCTGACGGCCTCGGGCACGGTCGGCGCGGCGCTGGATGCCGCCTCGATCGGCCTGCCGGCGCTGGCCGTCTCGATGGAGGTCGACGAGGCGCACTTCTACTCGAACGCCGATCACATCGACTTCACCCAGGCCGCGGCCTGGACGTGCTTCTTCGCCGAGCGCGTGCTCGGTCGCGCCCTGCCCTTCGACGTCGACATCCTCAAGATCGAGGTGCCCGACAACGCCACGCCCGAGACGCCCTGGCGCATCACACGCCAATCGCGCTGGCCGTTCTATCGGCCCGAGCGCACGGGCACCGACCTGCAACACCCGGGGCGCATCCGCTGGCACCAGCACATCGACCCGGCCGCCGAGCTCGACTCCGACATCCGGGCCGTCGCCGACAAAGTCGTCTCGGTCACGCCGCTCAGCATCGACCTGACCTCGCGCCTGCCCCTGGATGATCTGCGGATCTGGCTCGGGCGCTGATGCGCCGTCAGCCTGGAAATTACAGGCGCGCTCCCCGGTTTTTGCAGGCCTAGACCGAGGCCTGCCAGATCAGGATCGCACTCGACAGGATCAACAAGGCGATGATGACCCCGTCAAAACGCTGCGGGTCGAGCCGGGTCACCACGCGGCGCGCCACATAGATCCCCACGGGGATCAACAGAAACGCCCAACTCAGGCTCAACGAGCGCTCGAGATTGATCACCCCGGCCATCACAAAGAAGGGGACCTTGATCAGATTGAGCACGGCAAAGAAGATCGCGCTCGTGGCGATAAACGTCCGCGGCTTGAGCTTCTGAAGTAACAGGTAGGCGTTGAACGTCGGGCCGCCGTTGTTGAACATCCCTGAGAACAGGCCGGCCAGGCTGCCCGCGACCGGCCCATGCCAGGGTTCTGGCGCGTAACGCCACGCTTGCAGCCTGTCGCTCAAGAACTTGTAAGCAATCAGCAACAGGATGAAGCCCGCCAAAAACAATCTCAACCCGTCTGACGACAGCGACGTGAGCAGCCAGGTGCCGGCCAACGAGCCGACCGCCGCCGCCGGCAACATGCTCCAGAAGATCCGTAGATCCCATTCGCCCCGATAGGTGTACACAGCAAACCAATCGCCGAAGATGAACAGGAGGAGCACGACACCGGTCGCCTCGGCCGGTAAGAGGATCAGGCTGAGCAAGGGCGTCAGCAACGGGGCGATGCCGTTGAAACCGCCTTTGGCGAATCCGGTTAGAAAACCGATCAGAGCAACCAGGATGATAGCGAATGGGGTGATAGACATGTCAGAACGCGTCAGTGAGTACGGTTGAGAATGGGTGAACGATTGACGTGGCGTCTCAGCGCGCGACCAAGGTCGCGGCCAGGGCGAAGAGGGTCAGCAGGGTCAGCATCGGCGTCAGCGCCTCAGGCCCAAACACGGCCACACCCAGGCCGACGAGATACGGGATCGTCATGCTGGCCACCCCGGAGCCGCCCAGCGCAAGCGCGTTGAGCTCGGGCCGCCAGGCGGGATGGCGGCGCACGCCCCACACCAACAGGGTCGGAAAAACCAGGCTCTGCCCGAGGCCGGCCAGCGCAAAGCCCGGCAGGCGCGCGGGCGGCCAGGCCGTCAGCGCGATTCCGAACACGGCCACCAACAGGCTGACGCGCACCATCCGCATCAGGCCCAGCCGATCGACCACGGGCCCGGCGAACCAACGTCCCAGCGTAAAGAGCAGGTAGTACCCGGCCGTCGCCAACGCCCCCACCACCACGCCTTCGCCCAACCCCGAGAAGAATGTTGTCGCCCAGGCCGAGGTCGAGATCTCAAGCCCAACATAGACGAAGTACATCAGGGCGAACGGAGCCATCACCGACCAGGCGGTCGGGTATGAGCCAGCCCCACTCGGCGCGGCCGGTGCATCCGCCGGGGCTTCGACCCATGGCCAGCGGTGGACCATGAAAGCCGAGAAGGCCACGCCGGCGAGCGTCAGGCCCGCGATCCAGCGCCAGGGCAATCCATTGGCGATCAGGGCCGCCGTGCCGAGCGCGGCGATGATGCCGCCGATGCCCCACATGCTGTGCAGGCGATTGATGGTCTCGCCGGGCTTATCCCCGGCCAGGAATTCGACCCCTCGGTTGAGTTGGACCTCAACCAGGGCGTTCCCGGTCGTCTCGAGAAACACAGCCAGGTACAGCCAGGGCAGCGGCAAAGCCATGACCCCGAGCAGGCCCAACCCAAGCAGGGCCAGACCGGTCGCAATCGTCGGGCGCAGACCGATCCTGTGCGCGACCTGGTTAGAAAGCAACGTGCCGGTCAGAAACCCGACGCCCGAGAGCGAAAACACCAGCCCCAGCGACTCGGGCGTCGTGCCATTCTCAAGAGCCAACAGCGGCAACACCGGGCCAAGGATGGTGATGGTCAGGCTCTGCGTCATCATCGCGAGATAGGCGCCGGGCAAGACCCGGACTAAGGCGACCCGATGCGCCTCCGCAACCGTCGTTTGGGATGTCATGGCTGAATGAGGGCAACACCGTGTGCCAATCGAGCCGGGTTGGAGCCCGGCTCGATCGGCACACGGCAATCTGGAAAAGGCGCTGTGGCTTAGTACTTGACGGTCAGACGTTTGCCGCTCTGCGCCGACGCCAGGATGGCGTCGCAGATCACGGCGTTCTTGTACCCATCTTCGAAGTCGGCCCCATGCGGCGCGACCTTCCCGCCCGAGACGATCGCCTCGAGCAGATGATGGATCTCGTGCACGAAGGTATGCTCCCAGCCGATGATGTGGCCCTGCGGCCACCAGTGCTCCCAAAACGGATGGTAGCTCTCGCTCACGTTCACAGTGTGGAAGCCCTGCGTGTCGCGCGGCTCCTCGCCGACCCAAAAGACCTCGAGCTCGTTCATGCGCTCGAGATTGAAGCGGATCGAGCCCTTCTCGCCGTTGATCTCGAGCACGTTGTAGTTCTTGCGGCCGGCCGCGAAGCGGGTCGCCTCGAGCGTGCCGAGCGCGCCGTCCTCGAATTCGACCACGGCTGCAAAGGCGTCGTCGACGTCGACCCGCGCAAACCTGGGCGTGCCCGCCACCGGACGACGCTTGATAAAGGTTTGGGCCGCCCCGCTCACGCGTCGCGGCTCGCCGACCAGATACCGGGCCAGGTCGATGATGTGGGCGCCGATGTCGCCGAGCGCGCCACTGCCGGCCTGCTTCTTCGACAGGCGCCAGATCATGGGCATCTCGTAATGCGGCATGATCCACTCCTGCAGGTACGTCGCGCGGAAGTGGTAGATCCGGCCGAGCTGGCCCGAGTCGATCAGATTGCGGATCAGGCGCACGGCGGGCACGAAGCGGTAGTTGAAGGCCACCGCGTGCACCACCCCGGCCTTGACCACGGCGTTGAGCATCTTGGCCGCTTCGCGGGCATCGCGCGCCAGCGGCTTCTCGCACAGGATGTGTTTGCCGGCCCGGGCGGCCGCGATACACGGCTCGGCGTGGGCGTCGTTCGGGCCGCCGTTGTCGAACAGCTGGATCCGATCATCCTTGACCAGCTTGCGCCAATCGGTTGTGTAATCCTGATAGCCAAAACGCTCGGCCGCCGTGCGCACCGCGGCCTCGTTGCGGCCGGCCAGCGTCACCAGTTTCGGGATCGCGACCGGCGGGTAGATCATGTACGGGATCTTCTTGAAAGCGTTGGAGTGGGCCTTGCCCATAAACGCGTACCCAAGCATGCCGACGCCGATCTCGGGCGTCGCGCCGCTCTGTTTCGTGCTGGCCATCTTGGTGAAGCCGGTTTCTGCCATGGTGAACTCCGGAAGAGGGAAGAGGGAGGAGGGAGGAGGGAGTCTCTTCTCCCTCTTCCCTCCTCCCTCTTCCGCGTTATTTCCGTTCGAACGCCGCGTCAAACGCGATAGCCGACGGCGGGAAGTCGAGCTTGCGCACGAAAGCGCAGGCCTCGGTCGCGCCGTGCTCGCGGTCCATCTTGCCGTCCTCCCACTCGATCGAGAGCGGGCCCTGATAGCCGATGTCATTGAGCGCGCGGATGATCTCTTCGAAGTCGACCGAGCCGCGGCCCAGCGAGCGGAAATCCCACGAGCGGCGCGGATCACCGAAGTCGAGGTGGCCGCCGAAGATGCCGGCTTCGCGCCGCGTCGGCGAGAGATAGGCGTCCTTCATGTGGACGTGATAGATCCGGTCCGCGAATTTTCGGATGAAACCCACGTAGTCGACGTTCTGATAGACGAAGTGGCTCGGGTCGTAATTGAAACCAAAAGCCGGTCGGCGGCCGAGCGCTGTGAGCGTGGCCTCGGCCGAGGCCACGTCGAACGCGATCTCGGTCGGGTGCACCTCGAGCGCGAACCTGACCCCGACCTCGTCGAAGACGTCCAGGATCGGGTTCCACATCGCGGCAAAGAAAGCGTAGCCGTCAGCCACCAGGTTCGGCGGATTCGGCGGGAACGAGTACAGATACGGCCAAATCGACGAGCCCGTGAAACCCGGCACGACCTTGACCCCAAACGCCGCGGCGGCGCGGGCCGTGTCCATGATCTCCTGCTGGGCGCGGCGCCTGACGCCGTCCTCGGAGCCGTCGCCCCACAGGCGCGCGGGCAAGATCGACTTATGGCGCTCGTCGATCTTGTCGCACACCGCCTGACCGACCAGATGGTTCGAGATGGCCCACGACTTCAGGCCATGCTTAGCCAGGAGGTCGTGGCGCGAACGGACGTAGGCATCGTCGCTCAAGGCCTTGTCGACCTCGAAGTGATCGCCCCAACAGGCGATCTCGAGGCCGTCGTAACCGAACGACCTGGCCTTGGCGCAGACGACCTCAAACGGCAAATCGGCCCATTGGCCGGTGAACAGGGTGACTGGGCGCGCCATCGCGGGCTGTCTCCTTGGGGGTGCGTCGGTCACGTGCGCCGGGCCGACGCCTAGACTAAATGAACTTGGATTTGTTGCTGCACGGCCAAGTATAACAACAGTGCCCGCATCCCGGCTGAAGATGCCGGCGGCGTGTGCCCGAGCGCGTTGTCAGTGACGGCTCAGCCAGCAGGACGTTGAACAAGAAGCG
>JAEURK010000016.1 GCA_016789175.1 Anaerolineales bacterium | reverse complement strand
GCGAGTCGGGCTCGCGGTGCGAGTCGGGCTCGCGGTGCGAGTCGGGCTCGCGGTGCGAGTCGCACTGGGCGTCCGCGTCGGTGAGGCCGTCCGAGTCGGGCTGGCCGTCCGTGTGGGCCGAGGCGTGCGGGTCAGGGTGGCTGTGCGCGTCGGGATTGCCGTACGGGTGGGGCGCGGCGTGCGGGTGCCTGTCATCGCGAGGGTTGTGGTCGCCGTCGCGCTGGCGGTCACGGTCGGCGTCGCCGTCTCGCTGGGGAGCGGCGTGGCACTCGGTGTCTCAGTTTCGGTGGGCGTGGGCGTCTCTGTCGGCGTGACCGTCTCCGTGCTCGTCGGCGGGATGGTTTCGGTCGGCGTGGGTGTGTGGGTGCGCGTTGGTGTGACGGTGCGGGTCGCCGTCACCGTGCGGGTTGCTGTCACGGTGCGGGTGGCAGTTGCGGTGCTGGTCGGCGTCCGGGTACTGGTCGGTGTCGGCGTGGCGAATTCCCAGACCTGGTGCAGGTATTGCAGCGGGATCACGCCCGTCGGGTACGCGAAGCTCTCGCCCGGTCGGCGCCAGGCCAGGCTGCCGTGATCGCTGCCCGTGCCGTCCTTGTAAAGAAGCTCGAGGTAGTAGAACCCCGGCTGCAGCATCAGGGGCGCCGATTGCTGTTCGGCATAAGTGTCCCAGGTTCGGATGTTGGTCCAGCTCGAGACGGTCGCCACTTCTGTGAGCGGCAAGGCGCTCACAAAGGCGTCGTTGCGCACAACGTTCACGTCCCCGCCGAGATAACCGGACATGCGGAGCGAGCCATTGTCGTCACTGGCGATCCAAAACGTGTACGCCCCGGCCGTCGGGATGCAGAGCAGGGTGCGCAAGCGTCCACCGAACTGATCGTCGCGGTTGACCGGCGCCTCCCCGGATGCGAGCGCCTGACGGATCACCGGTGCATTCGGATAGGACGGGTCATTGAGCAGGTCGTTGGCCGACGTGCCCGCGATCGGATTTCCATAGGCCATGCCGCCGAAAACTTCAAAGGTCGCGCCGTCGCCGTCGCACGGAAAGCTGGTGGGGGTGGGCGTGACCATCGGGAAGGGCGAAGGGGTCTGCGTGACCGTCGGCGTGGGCGTCACCGTCGTGGTCACGGTCGCGGTCGGGGTCGGCACGGGTGTGGCCCCGTCGAAGTCAGTCGTGAGCCGGGCGAGTGCCAGACCCGATTGTCCGTTGACGCTGGTGGTCGTCACAGCGACCCACTGGCCGTTGGGCTGCTCGAGCAGGTCGACCAGGGCGACCGCCCGCATGCCTGAGCCGATTGAGACGAAGAGCTGGCCGCCCGCGCCGAACTGCCCGTTTGGCAGACCGTTCGCCGAGAACCCGTACAGGGCCAGGCCCTGTCCTCCGTTGAGGACGTCGGCCACAAATGGCAGACCCCTCTGATCGATCTCGAGCCGCGACTCAAAAACCACGTTGGCGAAGGCCGGGGTGAACGCGATGGTCCCGCTGCCGCCCCAGCTCAGATCGAGCTGCCCGGAGTCATCCAGGCGTGTGAGCTGGTAGGTGCTCGTGGTGGGATAGGTCAGCGATAACGCGTAACTGCGCCCGGCCGAATCGAGCGCGGCATCCATCGCCCAGTTGCCAGGCACCGGCGCGCGGCCGTCGACTCCGAAGCCGGGATCGCGATAGCCGTCCGGCAGCTGGCGGTTCAGCAGCGCCGCTGGAGGCACGGCCGCCAGGTTCTGATACGGGATCAACAGCCCCCCGTCGGCCAGGATGTGGGCACGGCCGGGGTAGCACGTGGCCGGCGTCGTCGAACATGCGGCCTGGAGCGGGAAGTGATGATCGACATCCTCCAAAGTCCCGGTCGCCGAAAAGGGCACAGGCCAATTCTCGAGGTTGAACGTCAATCCGCCGTCCGCCCGACGGACGAGTTGTCTGAGGCGCGTCTGGGTCGTGTCGTGTCGGTTCATCACCTCGGCTTCGCCAGACACACCGAAAGCGAAATCGCGCGTGCCGTCGGCGTTGAGCTGGAGCAGGCGATAATGCTGTTCCTGCGTGGCCAGGTAGCACCAGTGATAACACACGTTGAAGGACACCGGGTAGACACGCGCCAGCGCCAATGTGATCTTGCCGTCCGGCGCGGTCGCCAGACTGGAAAGCCAGAGCTGGGTTGAGTCGGTCATCGGCACCGTGTAACGCAGCACGCCGGAATTGCCATAGCTGGCGTCGAGCGTGCCGGCGGTCGTGAAGCGGGTCAGCACCGCCTCGAAGCCGTCTTGCTGCAGCACCACGATCTTGCCGTCTGCCTGCACATCGGCGTCGACTACGGGCAGGGCGTCGGGTTGCCAGGCGATGCCGTTGGCGCCGTAGGTCGGGTCGAGCCCGGCCTGGGGTTGCGGGATCCACTGCGGGGTCGGGGTCGGCACGACCGGCGACGAGGTGGGGGTCGTGGTGACGGTGCGTGTCTGCGTCGCCGTCCCGGACGGGGTGGCTGTGGCGGAGGCCGTCCAGGTGGGCGTGGCGCTGCGGGTCGGTGTGGCCGTGCGTGAGGCCGTTGCCGTGATCGTCTCTGTAGGCGTGGCCATGGCGGTGCCTGTGGCCGTTCGAGTCGGCGTGCCGGTTCGTGTGGTTGTGATCGTGATCGTTCGGGTCGGCGTTCGCGTTGGTGTGCGCGTGGCCGTTGACGCGATGGTCGGCTCAAGCGTGTTCAGGTAACCGCCTGTGCAGTAGAGCAACGCCTCAGGCGAGTCAGCCGGGTAAGGGCAGGGATCGATCTGAGCCACGGCCCACTGTGTCGGACCCCAGCCCAGGCACAGCCCAAAACCGACGGACGCCAGCAGCGCCGTTGCCCTCAAACGAATCGAAGTTGTCATCGTCCCTGTCTCCGTCAAAGATACTGGACCCGGGTCTTCGCAAATAACTAAGGGCGCTGAAGCAGCGGCAACGCCACGCGATACGTCGTGGGCGGCTCCGCCAGGCGCACGACCAGTTCGCTCGTGACCACCAGCAGGCCGCCATCGGTCTGCGGCAGAAGGCTCCGTGCGGCAGACACGGGCAACTCGGCCCGACCCGCAACCCCGAAAGCGGGATCCAGCGCCCCGTCAGCGCCGATGTGGAAGAGCTGCGGCATCGTCGTGGCCAGAGCCGCTTCCAGATCGGGTTGCAACGCCGGATCCGGCCCCGTCAGCACGTAAAGCGTGCCGTCGGATTGAACCAGCGCGTCCACCAGCATCTGATCGTCACCGATGAAGTATTGCAGCGCACCGTTCGTGCCCCAGGTCGGACGCGGAAGCCCATCGGGGGCGTAAGCCTCGATTTCGACAAAGCGATGATCGTCGCCATCGCGATCCTGGCGCACGCGGAAGAACCCCCCATCCGGACCGAAGGGGACCAGGGCGTTTTCGTCGAAGGTGTGGATCCACTTCTCGCCGCCCTCGCCGAACCCTGTGTCGCGCGCGCCGTCGTTCAGCCAGCGCCAGAGCAGGCTTTCGCCGGCGTCGGTGGTGCCGTAGCCCATCAAACGCCCATCCGGCAGTGGCCAGAGCGCATCAAGCGTGATTGCGTTGATCTCGGATGAAAATGTGCTGCCGTAGGTGGCGATGCCGGCGACGCCGAAGGTCGGGTCGAGGAGGCCGGCATTATCGAAGCGGGCCAACACGCCTGGGCCGTTCAGCCCATCGGTAGGCGCCGCCCACCCGCCGATCATCCATCCATCCACCGTCGCGGCGATAGCATGGCCGTAGGCCTCACCGGCGATGGCGAGGGTCAGCGCGCCGGCATTGGCGAAGGCGGTGTCTCGCGCCCCGTCCGCTTGCAGCCGCAGGACGGCGATGACCTGCTGCGGGTTCTCGAAGCCGTCGGGCGTAAGCCAGGCGCCGCCCACCAACGTGACCGCGCCGTCTGCGTGGGCCGCAAAGTCGGAAAGGATCAGGCTGGGGAGATCGCCCTCGTCAAAGACCACGGTCCCGTAAATGCCGAACGATGGGTCGGGTTGGCCGCCCAGCGTGTAGCGGGTGAGGCCGTAGCGATAGGCGCCGCCCGAGGTGCGGCCGAAGGCCAGGGCCATGAGGGCCCCGTCCGGCGCGAGGTGGACGCGCACCGGCTGTGCGTCGAGCAGCGTGCCACCGACCGGAACCTGTCCGCCTGAGCCGTAACCGGGGTCGATCACCAGGCCACCGACGGGTGTGGGCGTGGAGGAGGGCGCGAGTGTGGCGCTCGGCACCGGAGTCTGGGTTGGGGTGCTGGTGACCGTGGGCGTGGCCGTCGCAGTCGCCGTCGCGGTTGGCGTTCGCGTGGGCGTGGACGTCCGGGTCGCGGTGCGGGTCGGTGTCGGGGTTCGCGTCGCCGTCGCGGAGGGCGTTGGCGATAAGGTTGTTGTCGGTAGGGCGCTCGGGGTTGGGCTGGGTAAGGCCAGGCTCTCGGCAGCCAGACGCAGCAACGTTACCGTGGGCTGTCCGCCGAACGTGGTTGTGGAAACGGCTACCCATCGGCCCTCGGGCTGCAGCAGCAGGTCGACCAGGGTGGTGTTGGTGCCGACAAGCACGGCTAACCGGCCCGCGATGCCAAAAGTCGAGTCGAGGTCACCGGTGTCTGTCAACCGATAGAACACGACCTCCGTTTGGTTGGAACTGACATCAGCAACCATCAATTTCCCGAGACCGTCGACCGCCAGGTGGGTTGCCATGATCGCCCGAGGGTAATAACCGGTGGCGAGGTTCACGCTTCCGGCGATCCCCCAGGTCGGGTCGGGCCGGCCGGCCGAATCGAGGCGCTGGAGCAGTGTTCGCGTCGGGTCACCCTCGATGAGTGAGGCCACATAACTGCGTCCCTGCCCATCCACCGCTGATGCGATCGGTCGGTTTCCCTGTAAAAGCGAGCGGCCATCCAACCCGAAACCGTTGTCGCGCCAACCCGACGCCAGGAATCGCGTCAGGAGCCCGAAGCCATCTCCGGTTCGGAACTGCGGCATCACAACGCGGCCGTCCGTGAAGACGACGGCGCGCCCCGCATCACAAGGGCTGGCGCCATCGCACGGGATCTGCGTCGCGAAGACGCCGGCCGCGGTTTCAAGGCTCCCGGTTGCCGAGAGTGGCAGGATCTGGTCGTCGAGCGTGAGGGTCCAGCCCTGATCGGCGCGGGCCGTCAGGCTTCGGAATGTGGGTAACTCGCTTGGGGCGGTGGGTCGAGTCAGCGTCACCGCCTCCGCTTCTCCATTCACGCCGAAGGTCGCATCGATCCGGACGATTCCGTAGTTGAGTGTCGG
Source organism: Anaerolineales bacterium (assembly GCA_016789175.1). Taxonomy (GTDB): domain Bacteria; phylum Chloroflexota; class Anaerolineae; order Anaerolineales; family UBA6663; genus UBA6663. The sequence continues at coordinate 8,295 of JAEURK010000016.1, read as the reverse complement.
CAGGCGCGACACAAAATAGCGTTGCTGGTCTGAACCGGGCAGACGCCGCGCGAAGGCGATCGCCAAGTGGTTGTTGGAGAGCGAGCCAACTGCGGCCACAAGTACCTGCGAACTGTCCGTCACCGGGACGGTGTAGCGCAGGATGCCGTAATTGCCAAAGGTCAGGTCGAGCTGCCCGTTGACGTTCCAACGGGTCAGCACCGCCGCGTTGACGTCCTGTTGTAGAACGACCACCTTGCCATCTGGTTGGATCGCGGTGTCGCGCACGGGGCTCGTCCCGGGCAATTGCGCCAAGCCGTTGGCTCCGTAACGTCCGTCGAGTCCGATCTGCAGAGGCGTTGGCGGTGTTGGCGTAGGGGAGGGCCCGTCGGCCGTCAGACGTGTCAACGCCAGGATGGGCTGCCCGCCCACGCTGCTGGTCGAAACGGCCACCCATTGGCCATTGGGTTGCTCCAACATATCGATCAACTTGACGGTGCGTGCTCCAGCGCCGATCGGCACGAACCGCATGCCATTGGCACCAAAACTCGAGTCGAGAACACCCTCATCCGTCAACAGCCGGTAGATTCGAAGGCCCGCGTCGTCGTTGGAGACGCTGGCCAGCAGCAAACGATCCAGGGAGTCGATCTCGAGGCGAGCCAGCATGCTATAGCCCGAGAACTGCGTCGGAACCGTCGTTGTGCCTCCGGCGGCCCAGGCCGTGTCAATGGCACCCGTCGATGTGAGCCGAGTTACGAATCGAGCAGCCGGGTAGGCCGCGTTTTCCGTTAGGACATAGATCCGGCCGGCACTGTCTGTGGTGGCATCGACACCCGCCACGCTGGGCAGGGAACTGCGTCCGTCCGTGCCGAACATCGGGTCCCGATAGCCGGTGGGAAGCATGTGGGTCACAAGCGCGGTAAAGCTGTTGTCGGCCATCAGCATTTGGGGGATGAAGTTGCTTTCATCCTCCAAGACGTGAACACGACCGGGATAGCACGAGCCCAGTCCATAACACATGACCTGCATGCTGGACGTGATGACGGAGGTTGAAGGCGTGCCGAGTGCATCATAGGGGATCGTGTTTTCGTAAAACACATAGAACACCCCCCCGTTCTCGCGGCGAACCAGATCGCGCACGTTCGTCAGGACGTCGCCGAACTGCATCGGTCCCCAGGCTTCACCCCCGGCCGCGAACAGCTCATCGCGCGTCCCATCGGCATTGAGTTGAAGCAATCTATGGCGAGTTTCATTGCAGCCGCTTTGTGGTTGCGGGCAGGTCGTATAAACGCGGGCGATGGCCAGTGCCAGCTTGCCGTCGGTGGTGACCGCGACGTCCGCCAGGTACAAGCCGGTCGAATCCGTCATCGGCACGGTATAGCGCAATGTGCCGCCGGTCCCGAACGTTGGGTCGATCTGCCCGTCCAATCCCCAACGCGTCAGCACGGCGTCGTAGCCGTCCTGTTGCAGCACCACGACTTTGCCGTCCGGTTGCATGTCTGAACCCCTCACCGGCAACGAGGTGTACTGCCAGGTGATGCCGTTGGTGCCGTAGGTCGGGTCGAGCCCGGGCTCGGGCAACGGCGTCCAGGAGGTCGTGGCCGTCGGCACCGGTGTCAGGGTGGTTGTGTGCGTCGGTGTCGGGCCAGTGGCGGTCTCGGTCGGCGTGGCGGTGACCGTGCGAGTGGCGGTCGCACTCGGCGACGGTGTGACCGTTGCGGTGGCTGTCGCGGTCTCCGAGCCGTTGAATGTGGCGGTCTGGGTGGGTGTGACGGTCCACGTGCGGGTCGCCGTGCGCGTGATCGTGGCGGTGAAGGTGCGGGAGGGTGTGCGGGTGGCCGTGACGATCTCGGTCGGTGTGGGTGTGTTCAGATAAGCGCCCGTGCAGTACAGGGCTTCATCCGGTGACGCCTCCGGGTATGGGCACGGCTCCGGCTGCCCGACGGCGCGTGAGGCAGTTGGCAGGCCGGCGGCGTTGCTCAGCCAAAGCGCACCCAAAACGATCGTCGCCAGCAAGAACCGGCCACGCAGACGCAGCACCTGACCCATCACCATGATAGCGATCCCCCACACTGTCAAAACTATTGGATGACACCCGGTCAGGCCGATTGAATCGGAAGCCCACTGCTCGTGGCCGGACCCGATGCCCTCGCCGTGTATTGTCGACCGATGCGGCACACCCGTTCAGATGGAACAAGTTGGCGACGGGCAGGAAGTGGGTCGGTCGTGTCGGGTTTCGAGGGGATTATGACGGGGAGCCCAAGCTCGGGTAGACTGTGGGGCGAGGTGCCATGAACCCGCCAGAGAAACTCGACTTCAAGAAGCTGCTGCCGATCTTCGTGATCGTCCTGGTCAACCTGCTTGGGTTGACGATCATCATTCCCCTGATGCCGCTCTATGCGACCACGTTCGGCGCCGACGCCTGGACGATCGGGCTGCTGGGTGCGACGTTTCCCATCGCGCAATTCGTGGGTGCGCCGGTGCTTGGCCGGCTGTCGGATCGCTACGGGCGGCGCCCGGTGCTGTTGTTCAGCCAGCTCGGCACCCTGTTCGGCTTTCTGCTGCTGGGTTTCGCCAACGCGCTCTGGCTGCTCTTCCTGTCACGCCTGATCGACGGCCTCTCGGGCGCCAACATCTCGACCGCACAGGCCGTGATCACCGACAACACCACCGAGCGGACGCGCACCCAGGGGCTTGGCCTGCTTGGCGCCGCGTTCGGCCTGGGCTTCGTGGTCGGGCCGATCATCGCGGCGCTATCGCTGGTGGCCACCAACAACAACTATCACGTGCCGGCCTTCATCGCCGCCGCATTCAGCCTGGGCTCGGTTCTGTTGACCTACTTCTGGCTGCCCGAGTCGCTTCCGCCCGAACGTCGCGGGACAGGTGCCGGCCGGCGCGTTTTCTCGTTTGCGAGTCTTGCCGGCGCCCTGACGCACCCGCAGGTCGGCCTGCTCCTGGTCTTGATCTTCTCGCAGCAGATCGCCTTCGGCGGATTCGAGCAACTGTTCTCGCTCTTCACACTCAACCGGCTCGGTCTGAACGCTTCCGGCAATGCGCTGTTTCTCATGTTCATCGGCGTGCTGGTGGTCGGGGTGCAGGGTTACTTCATCGGCCGCTGGAGCCGGCGCTTCGGCGATCGGCGCCTGGTCTTCGCCGGCCTGCTGGCGTTGGCGATCGGTCTGAGCCTGGCCGCCCTGACGCCGGCTCAGCCGGCGCCCTGGTACGATCGCGCTGCGCTCACGGTCGAGTTGAGCCGGGGCGGCGCCGCTCACACCAACGACGTCCTCACCGCCAATGTCCCGCTCGAGCTGCCGGACGAGGCGGGCAAAGGGTGGTTGGGCGTGGTCTGGTTCCTGGTCGCGCTGGTGCCGATCTCCCTCGGTGGTGGCGTCCTCCAGCCGACGATCAACAGCCTGATCACCAAGCGGATCGAGTTGGATGAGGTCGGCGGGATGCTGGGCGTCTCCGCGGCCCTGGTCAGCGGCGCCAACGCGATCGCGCCCCTTTTCGGCGGAGCGCTGTTCCAGGGCCTGGGCTCGACCGCGCCCTTTTTGTCGGGCGGCGTGATCCTGATCACGCTGCTGGCCCTGGCCGTGCTGATGATCAAGCCCGGCCGCGAGGAGCAGGCCGGGGCGGGCCTGGCTCGGGCCCCAGCCGGGCACTGAGCGACCGGCTCAGGCGGCTGCCATCATCCAGGCGATCGTCACGAATTCGGCGGCGTTGAGCGCCAGGTGCGCGGCGTAGGCGGCCGTCAGCCCGCGCCGCCAGAGCGTCAGCCCGCCGAACAACCCGCCCGCGATCAGGCCGGTCAGCAGCACGTACCACACGCCGCCCGTCCAGTGCAGCAGCCCAAAGAAGAAGCAGTTGAGCGCAATCGCCACCGGTTGGCCGAACCGCGACACGAGGCGGGGCAGGGCGAGTCCGCGGTACAACCCCTCCTCGACCAGCGGCGCCAGCACGACGTTGGCCAGGAAGAACGGAACCAGCGCGCCGCCGAGCGAGGGCAGCAGTTCGCCGGCCGGCACGTAGTCGCCAACAGTCACCTGGGCCCAGATCATGAGCGGTGATAGCGCCGTGAAGTAGGCGACGGCCAGGGCCAGGCCGACGCCGGCACCCAGCGCCACCTCACGCCAGAGGGTTTGACCGGGCTGAAGCAGCCACCCCAGATCTCGCCAGTGCCGGCCCGAAGCCCGCAACCCGGCCCACAGCAGGCCGAGCAGGGCCAATTGCACCCCCAGAAGCAACCAGGGAGTCGCCCCGGACACCGCAACCGCGATCGCGTTCGGATCCGACCCGGCGTTGGTGCCGGCCCACGTCGATGCCACCACGATCGAGGCGATCACGATCGCGATCAGGAACAGCACCGGAGGGAGCCCGAGGATCCACCACACAACCTTGAGCGAGCGATCTGTACCAGCCGACATGCGACCAACCTCCTGAGCGTGCGTAAGTAACGGTCGTACGGCATTCACCCTATCGGCCGCACGGTCATGCCGCCCAGTGTATGTGGTCATACTCGCCGTCACATGCGATTGTGAGCGCTGGAACAAGCGGGACCGATCAGCGAGTCCGGGTGTTCACCTTTCAGTGCCAGCGCGGATAGGCATCACAGGGCAGCCGAGATTTGACGGGTGATGTCGCAGTCCGGGCCCTGGCGCACCGTTGGCAAACGTCGGCCGACCCGTCGACCTGTTTCACCCCCCATATGTTGGGTCGGTCCGATTCCTTAAGGAAACTCGACAGAAAACTCGTCGCCGTTTGCCGAGGAAAGTGGATTGAAATAGGTTCAAAAACTTTTAAGGCAAAAGGCCTCCGAGTCGGTTGCGTCGCCCCCGGGGGTGTTGTACACTGTGCGCCCTTCGGTAGAACATATTGGGTGCCCACGTTGCTCGCCCCAAAATATGGCGGGTGGCTTGGGCGTTTATCGTCAAAGCGACAGAAGCATCACATGCGGTGTCCATACTGCGGAGCCGGTGACAGTCAGGTCATCGACACAAATCATGATTCGAAGGGCGGGGTTCGTCGCCGCCGCAAGTGCAAGGATTGCAACCAGCGCTTCAGCACGTACGAGCGCGCGATCCTGGCGACGCCGCTGATCGTCAAGCAGGACGGCACGCGCGAGGAATTCGACCGCGAGAAGTTGATGCGCGGCCTGCGGATTTCGTGCGCCAAGCGTCCGGTTTCGGCTAGCGACATCGAGCGCATGGTGGGCGAGATCGAGGCCACGCTGCAGACGATGGGCAAGAGCGAGGTCTCCAGCCGCGTGATCGGCGATATGGTGATCGCCGGGCTGAAGGATCTCGACCAGGTGGCGTACATCCGTTATGCGATCGTGTACCTCGGGCTTGAAAACCTCAAGTCGGTGCGCGAAGAAATCGATCGATTGCTCGAGTGAGACATCCGGCGTCAGCTCCGTCGCCGGGACGCCGGCGGCGGCTGATGTTGGATGTCTCGTTCTCATATTTTCAGGAGCTCGCCAGGTATGTTGGACAACAAACAAGAAGTGACCGAGGTGAACGGACGCAACGGACGCGTCAAGCGTTCCCGGGTTCCCGAGGTGATGGCCATGCCCGCTTACGTCGTCAAGCGCGACGGTCGCGTCGTCTCCTTCGATATCACGCGCATCGAGAATGCGCTGCAGAAGTGTTTCGCCTCGGTCGGGCACAAGCCCATCACGCCGATCGCTGACATCGCCAAGCAGGTGGTCAACATCGTCGGCGCGCGCTTCGAGCAGCCGAGCGTCGAGCAGGTGCAGGACATCGTCGAGATGGTGCTGCAGTCGGCCGGCGAGTACGAGGCCGCCAAGCACTACATCCTGTACCGCGTCGAGCGCGCCAAGAAACGCGCCGAGCGCCCGATCCCGGATTCAGTCCGGATCGCCTTCAGCGAGTCCGATAAATACTTCCCGACACAGCTGCAGAAGTTCCAGTTCTACGACAAGTATTCGCGCTTCAATTATGAGACCGGCCGGCGCGAGACCTGGATCGAGACGGTCGATCGCGCCGTCGATTACCTGTACGAGCTCGGCGGCGATCGCCTGCCGCGCGAGACCTACGACCGCGTCCGCCGCAGCATCTTGAAGATGGAGGCCATGCCCTCCATGCGTCTACTGGCGATGGCCGGCCCGGCCGCGCGCCGCAATAACATCGCGATCTACAACTGCTCCTACCAGTCGGTCGAGAGCATCGACAGCTTTATCGAGGCCCTGATCATCTCGATGTCGGGCTGCGGGGTGGGGTATTCGGTCGAGCGCCGCTACGTCGAGCAGTTCCCGCGTATCAAGCGCCAGTTGGGCAAGCCGGCGATCGAATTCGTGGTCGAGGACTCAGCCGAGGGCTGGGCCGAGGCCCTGCGGTTCGGCCTGCAGACCTGGTTCGAGGGCGGTGACGTCCGTTTCGATCTCGGCCAGCTGCGCCCGGCCGGCTCGCCGCTGCGCACCAAGGGCGGCCGCGCCTCCGGGCCGGAGCCGTTCCGCGTCATGCTCGATTTCGTCCGTGCCCGCGTGCTGGCGCGCCAGGGCTCGTTCCTGCGCCCGCTCGATGCCCACGACATGATGTGCGCGGTCGGCAATGCCGCGGTATCGGGCGGCGTCCGCCGCACCGCCATGATCTCGCTCTTCGACATCGACGATGACGAGATGCGCCTGAGCAAGAGCGGCGATTTCGAGCGCGACAACAGCCAGCGCTGGAACGCCAACAACTCGGCGGTCTGGGGCGAGAACCTGCTCGACCAGCAGGGCTTCATCCATGAGTTCATGGCCATGGTCGACAGCGGCCGCGGCGAGCCCGGCATCTTCAGCCGTGTGGCTGCCAACGCCATGAAGCCCGCCCGCCGCAAGGACGCCGAGTTCGGCACCAACCCGTGCGGTGAGATCAACCTGCGCCCGTGGCAGTTCTGCAACCTGTCGGCCGCGGTCGCCCGGGCCGAAGACACGTTCGAGACCCTGCGCGACAAAGTCGAGGTCGCCACGATCATCGGCTCGCTCCAATCGCTGGCCACGCACTTCCCGGGTCTGCGCCCGCAGTGGAAGCAGAACTGCGAGGAGGAGCGCCTGCTCGGGGTCGACATCACCGGCCAGATGGACAGCGCCATCGCCCAGGACGCGCTTGCCAAGCGCCGGCTGCGCGAAATCGCGGTCGAGGTCAACGGCCAGCTGGCCAGCCAGCTCGGCATCAACCGCAGCGCCTCGATCACGTGCGTCAAGCCCAGCGGCAACTCGAGCCAGCTGCTCAACTGCTCGTCGGGCCTGCACTCGCGCTGGGCGCCGTACTACGTCCGCAACGTGCGGGTCGCCGCGCACTCGCCGCTCTTCAAGGTGTTGCGTGACGCCGGCGCGCCGATGGATCCCGAGAACGGCCAGACGACCGAGAACGCCAACACCTGGGTCGTGCACTTCCCGGTCAAGTCGCCCGACGGCGCGATCACGCGCAATCAGCGCTCGGCCGTCGAGCAGTGCGAATTCTGGCTGCAGAACAAACTGCATTGGACCGAGCACAACCCCTCCTGCACGATCACGTATCGCCCGCATGAGGTGCTTGACCTGATGAAGTGGGTCTGGGAGCATCGCGAGGTCATCGGCGGCCTGTCGTTCCTGCCGGCCTTTGACGCCCAGTACGCGCAGATGCCGTACGTCGAAATCACCAAGGAGGAGTTCGAGAAGCGCGCTGTCGACTTCCCGAACATCGACTTCGCCAAGCTGTATTACTACGAGGAAGAGGACCTGACCACCGCGGCCCAAGAGCTGGCCTGCGTGGGCGGTGCCTGCGAGGTCGACTTCAGCATTCCGAGCTGAACGCCGGGTGCTCTGCCTGACAGAGGGCGCGGGGCGGTGTGGGGCGATCCCACCCGCCCCGCGCCTTTCGTTTTCGCCCCAACGATCGCACACCGGTTCTACCGCGCTCGCGGGTCGAACTTCCCTACACTCCTTCCAAGCGCCACCGGTGCCGACCGGTCGCGGAGGGAGCCGTATGAACCCGATCTCGCATCTCGACGCCGTCAGCATGGGCGAACCGGCCTATCTGGATGCCGCCGTGCACCTCGCCCAGTACCTGCAGGCGCCGACGCCGGCCCTGAGCTGGCGCATCGCTCAGGACTATGAGCTGGCCGGCGACCTGGATCGTGCGCGCGTCTGGTATGCCAGGCTCGCCCGCCAGGCACCAACCGAAGCCCAGGCCTTCGCCAGCCTGGCGGCCTGCCGGCTGACCGAAATCGGGGAAGGGGCCACCGACTGACACGGATTCGGCTGCACACGTGTCCAATGTGGGATAACGAAAAACCAACCTTTTGGGCCGCTTCCAACTTTGTTCCCATTGACCG
>JAEURK010000417.1 GCA_016789175.1 Anaerolineales bacterium | reverse complement strand
GGCGCCCTTGGGATTGCGCGCCGGGTCGGCCACGATCTGATTGGTCTGCACCAGCCAGGCGACGAAGATCAGCAGGTTGTGAAGCGGCCCGGCCTTCGGGTCGAGCTCGAGGCGGGGACGCTGCTCGGTCAGGATGAGCTGCCGGCCGTTAGGCGCCGACACGATCTGTTCGCGGAGCAGCCGGGTGCGACTCCAGCGCCAGAGCAGGATCAGGACGCCGGCCACCACCAGGACGATCACGTAGGGCAGCACGCTCAGCGACGTGACGACCCCATCCGCGAGGGCGGCATCGATCCGGTGCTGGCGTTCGTCGATGCCGAGCTGCACCGTGGCGGTCGCGGTGGCGGCCGCAGACGCGGCCTGGGTGCCGGTGGCTGCCGCTGCGGCGGTCGCGGTCTTGTCGGCCGCGATCTCGGTCTTGGCGATGGCGGTCTCTGTGATGTTCTCCAGCGCCTGCTGGACGGCGCCCTGCGTCACCGGCGCCCAGAGTGCGGCCGTGGTCGCCGTGCTGGCGAGATGCGTGGCCTGGGGGATGGCGGTGGCGGTCTGCTCGGCGGACTGGGTGCCCTTCGCGGACTGGGTCAACACGAAGACGGCCTGCTCGGCCGACAGGGTCGGCTGGCAGGCGGTCAGCGCCGAAAGCGCCAGAAGAGCGAACAGGCTCAGGAACGTCAGAGTGGAGCGACGCATGCTATCGATCCGGAGAACGTGGCCAACCGGTCGCGGCCAATTGACGATCAAAGTCCTCGGGTGTGAGACCCAGCCCCTCCAGACTCTCTTCCTCCGGGGGCGCGGACTGCGTGGCGGGTTGTCTCGTGACCATTCGCGAAAACCGGGTACCGCTATGCGACGGCTGGTGGGCGCCCTGCCCGATCAGATACCCAGCAACTCCCGCACCCAGGGCGGTCAGCAACGGCGCATTGAGGGAGAGGCCCACTACGGTGATTGCCAACGCTGCTAACAACTGGATACGGGCGTCGTAAGCGGTGGGTGTAGTCGTTCGAATGCGCATCGGGCCTCCAGTGTTGCGAATAATACCATAATGCAACCAATTACGACGCGATTCTGACAGCGAATCGAGAATTTGTCAACGACATTCTTGGGTTTGTGGCGAAACTGGTCACATATTTATAACTAATTAGCGAAATGCGCTAAAAAACAGGGACTCTGGGGTCTAGGCGACCACAAACTCAGCGTGGTAACCAAAAGCGAAGCCCGAAAACCCGCCAGACGCGAAAAGGCAACCAAATACCGTCGCCGTGCGCTGTCGAGCGACAAATCTGGTAACGATTGAGTTGTTATGGCTGCCAAGTTGGTTTTGGGCGGTGTATACTCTCTGCTAGTGGCAACAAAAGGCAAGAAGCGCAAGACCGAAGACGCCGACCCCGATGACGAGGGTCGGGAGTTCGTCGGCTCCTATATGTCGTCCCGGGATGCCAATTACTATCGAGGCATGGGGAATGGGATCGGCGCCGCCGTCGCTGCCATGGTGCGCACGGCGATGGCCGCCATGTTCGGAACGGCCAATGACCCCCGTGAGATCCCCGACTCAATGAAAGAAGCGGTGCGGCGCAACAAGCCCCGCAAGCCCCGCAAGAAGTAACGCCAGCCACCCCGGCAGGCGGCCGCTCGAGGTTGACAGCAAACAGGCGTGCACCCGGGTGGCTACCGCGCTCAGAACGGAGCGCGCCCAACCGACCCGGTTTTCAAGCGCCGCCCCTCCACTTTGCCAGCTGCCGCATCCGGCGCCTGGCGGGCGACCCGGCGAGGATCATCCACACGCGCGGCGTCGGCGTGAGCCTGGAATGCCAGACGCGTCGGTCGCGGGCCCGCACCCGGCCTAGCCCACCAGCAGTTTTTCAGACAGCCCCCCGCCCTTCAGCGTGGTGGCATCCACCAACTCAGCATCCAGGGCCTCGGCCAGTCGCTTGGGTCGACCGTAATCCATCTCGGCGAAGGCTGTCAGATTCACGATCAGGCTGCGCACCTGATGCAGGCGGATCAGGTGGGCCCATTCGAGCGCTTCCTCTTCGCTGGAGCGGCCTTCCAACGAGACGTTGCCTTCACAATCCGACAACAACACCATCATCGGCTGGCTGTCGGGATGCGCGCGCGTCTCGACCTGGAGCATCTCGTATCCGCGCTTGAGGGCCGGCACGAGCGGGGTGTTGCCGCCGGCCGGCACGGCCCCGGCTTTGACGTGCTCGGTCGCGAGTTCAATCGAGTTCGTGAACGGCAGGATCTCGCGCACCTCGTTGTTGTGGAACACGAGCAGCGCCACCCGGTCGCGGCGTTGCTGCGAGGCTTTGAGGAGCGAGAACAGCGCCGAGATCGTGGCCCCGATGCGCTCATCGCGAACCAGGGTGTCGGACGTGTCCAGCAGAAACAACACGCTCGACGCGGCTGCGCCCGAGCGCACTTTGGCGCGAAGGTCGTCGGGGACGATCGGCAGCGCCCGGCCTTCCCCGGCGCCGCGCCCGGCCGCGGCGCGGAGCGTCGCATCCAGCGCGATGTCGGTGTCGCCGCGTCCGGCCGTTCGAGCCGACACATACCGCCCCGTGTCGCTGTCGCCGCGCTTGCCACCCCGTCGCCCGCTGGAAGGGCGAGTCGGGTCGGGCTCCGGCAGGTCCACGTCGGCGCTCGTCTCATCGGGCGTGAGGGTCAGGAGGCCGTCGGCCGCCTCAAGTTCGGCGGCTTCGTCCTCGGAGAGACCGAGCTCCTCCGGGCTAAGTTGGAAGAGCAGACCCAACTCTTCGCCGATGCCGCGCGCGTGCGTTGCGCGGGCTTCGACCCGCGTGGGCAAGCGATGCGGCAGCGCATACTCGGCCGCGATCTGAATGTCTTCACGCGTGATCCGGTCGCGGCCCTGCCAGGCGGCGTGGGCGCGCGCGCCGGCGAGGATGATGTTGTCGGCGCGATGGCCGGCCACGTTGTAGCCCATCACCAGGCGCCCGATCAGGATCAGGTCGCGCCGGGTAAAGGCCACCGCCGGCAGGATCGAGCGGGCCCGCTCAATACGCTCGCGCAAGCGCGCGTCCTCGGGCCCCCAGATCCGGTTGAAGGCCTCGCGGTCCGAGTCGAATTGGGCGTTGCGCAGAGTGATCTGTGCGCGCAGCGCCGAGTCGCGCAGTCCCTCGACCGTGACGAGCATGCCGAAGCGGTCCAGGAATTGCGGGCGCAGCGAACCCTCTTCGGGGTTCATCGTCCCGATCAACAGAAACTGCGACGGGTAGTTGATCGAGATGCTCTCGCGCTCGACGCGGTGGCGACCCGAGGCGGCGGCATCCAGCAAGATGTCGACGATGTTGCCGTCGAGGAGGTTGACCTCGTCGATGTATAGGATGCCGCGATTGGCCGCGGCCATCAGGCCGGGCTGGAAGAAGATGTCGCCTTGCTTGAGTGCGCTATGAATGTCGAGCGATCCGCTGACCCGATCCTCGCTGGCGTTCACCGGCAGCTGCACGAACGGCACCGTACGGGTCGTGACCTCGAGGGTGGCGGGATCGCCCTGGCCGGCCACCCAGTCCGACCAGCTGCGAGAGTCCTCGGGGTCATCGTTGTAGGGTGAGTCGCGGAAGACCTGGATCGGGGGCAGCAGCTCCGCAAAGGCGCGGGCCAACGTCGACTTGGCCGTGCCGGGCTCGCCGCGCACGAGCACGCCGCCGCAGCGCGGATAGATGGCGTTGAGGATCAGGGCCAGCTTGAGCCGGTCCTGCCCGACGACGGCGGAAAAGGGCAGCACACTCGACATAGAAGTCTCGGCCACAAGTGTAGCCAATCTGTGATTCAGAGCAACAAAGAACAAGTGTTCTGTATCAAGGTAGGCCTTCCACGATAGACGACCCAGGGTCGTCTATCGTCGCGTACGCCCCGCCCTGCCGCGCGCCGGCGTGACCTTGACGGGCGTCTTCAGTTTCTGGCGTAGTCGGGCGACGATCGGTTCAAGGATCCCGAGCCAGACCGCGGCTTCCTTCGGGCGTAAGGCCACGGCCTCATCCACGATGCGCTCCATCGCGCGCTGATCGTTGACCTTCTCGCCGGAGGCGACGCTGCGCACGAGCTTGCCCACACCACTCAGCCGATCGGCGAGTTGCACGCCGGCCCGGCGGCGCGCCGGCGTGGGGCGGGTCTTCGTGGGCGGCGCACCGGGCTCGGTGGGTTCACCCTCCCCTGACTCGCCCAGGGCGCCTTCGCGCCGGATCTGGGCGAGTTCGGCGGCCAGGTCCCGGGCGGCGACCAGCCGGGCGGCCTGGGTGCTCGAGAGGCCGTGCGCCTCGACGGCCGCCAGCACCGCGACCTGGCGCTCGGGATCGGCCTTAGCCTCCACCAGCACACGCAGGATGCGTTCAGTCGTATCGTGCTCGTCGGCGAACGTCAGGGCGGTCTCGGAGAGCGTCAGGATCTGGAGGTAGCGCTCGACCTGGCGCTGCGCGCTGAGCCCCATGCGGGTGGCCACGGTCTCGAGCACGCCGCGCGGCGCGCGTTGTCGGCCGGGAAGCAGCTCCTCGATCGGGCTGGCCGCCAGGCGGTAGAAGGCATCGTCGCCGGGCGTGAGCGCCGGGTAGCGTTCGGGCGTGATCCCGAGCGCATCCAGAAAGGCCCGGGCCGCAACGCGGGCCGTCTCGACCGCGTTGAGTGCCCGTTGGGTCGCGTTCTCGTCGATCTGTAGGTCGAGATCGAAGTCCGGGATGATCACGACCCGCAGCGTCCGGGCCGGGCGCTGCCCGCGCACATTGGCGAGCCAGGCCGACCAATAGCGGCGCTCTCCGGCCACGAGCTTGTAGCGCGGTCCGGCGACATCCAGGCCGTCCGGCACGACGACGCTGGCATTGATCTGGTCGCGTTTGTCGAGCGACGTCGCTAGCGCCTCGATGTCCGCCAGCTTGCGGGCCGCCACAGCGTCGGTGGCGGCGCTCTCGATCCAGGCGCGGATCGCGGCCTCGGCGGAGAGCCGGTTGGCCGCGTGCTCCGTATGGAGGGCGCGCGGCAGGATGCGCCGGCCCTGCCAGAAATCGGGCCCGATCTGAGTCAGATCGACTTCCTCTTCGCGCCGGCTGGCGGCGCGGGCCAGGATCTGGTCCAGACGGCTCTGATCGTCGCGGGCCGAGATAGACGACCCTGGGTCGCTTATCGGCGCCGCGGGCGCTTTGGGGCTGCGCAGCGCCGCGGCGAGCGGGTCGCGGCTGAAGTGCGTGCGCGCGGGCTTAGGCTTGGGATTGGACGACACGTTGGAGAACCTCCAGGCCGAGCTGGTTGACGGCTTTGGCGGCCGGACTGCTGACGCCGAAGCTGAAGACGTCCTGGCCGCGCGAGATCGCGTCGGCGAACATGATCGTGAACGGGATCATGGTTTCAAAGACGGCGTCGCCGAGCAATGCGCGTGTCCGGCTGACCGTCTCCTCGCTGTTGCCGACGTTCGTGCGCACATGCGACAGCAGCACACCCAACAGTTGGGGCGGCGTGAGGCCCAGGCCGGCGAGCGAGTCGCCGATGTCGGCCTGCCAGCGGACGGTGCGCGAGAGACCTTCGTATCCAAACCAGTCCGCGTTGGCCGGGATGATCAGGTGGGTGCTGGCGAAGCCCACGTTGCGCACCAGCAGGTCGCTCACCCGGCCGCCGGAGTCGAAGACGATCACTTGATACGCGGCGGACAACTTGGCCGCGAGCGCCCGCAGACGCAGGTCCGCGTTTGGCATACGCAACAGAGCCGGGATCGCGGTCTCCATGGTCTCGGGACTGCTCGGGATATAAAACAGCGTCTCAGGCCGCCAGGGCGAGGACCGGGGAAAGCTAAGCGGATCGGCCTTGGTGTCGACGAGCAATCGTCCGAGGCTCTGCTCCAGGGCGGGCGGCTCCGGCTGGCAACTCAGGGTGCTGGCGGCAGTGGCTTGTGGGTCCATGTCCACCAGTAGCACCCGCCAACCGTATTCGTGTCGGTGGCTGATCTTGGCCAGCCACGAGGCCAGGTGCAGGGCAGTCGTGGTCTTGGAGACGCCGCCCTTGTCGCAGACCAGGCCGATCGCAACGCTCTTTTTCAGAAGGGGTAGATCCATGATGTGTCCTGGAGATAGACGACCCAGGGTCGCTTATCGGCGCCCGAAGCGGTCCACGAAAAGTTGAATGGCCTCTGCGCCCAGCTCGGGCTCGGTGGAGGCGAAATAGGCCCGGGTCCAGACGGCGGGCAACCGTTTGAGTTGGGCGGCGTGGCCCTGGCGCAGCGCGCCGGCACTGGCTTCCTTGCAGGCCTTGACGATCTCTTCGGCGGACGTGCTCGGGAAAACCTCGACGTGCAAGTGCACATAGTGCGGCTGAATGACGAGATCGACGACCGTCCAGGCGCGAGTTTCACAGAGGCTCAGGATCTCACGCCGGCAGGTTCGAGCGACCTCGGCGGTGAGCACATCCTGACCGCGTTTGGTCAGCCAGACCAGATGGTACCGGATCGTAAACAACCGCGTTTCGTCTTGGCGGTAAGGGGAGGGCGAGAGGGCAGATACCATGGGTGACCGCAATAGATACGTTGTTTTGAATGTTGTTTGGTGTGTCTATTTTACATCATTTTCGCCGGTGTACCAGGGCTCCGGGCTGCTTCAGAGTGCGGAATCGGCCGGCGAACCGGCGAACTGGCGGATGAAAGGGGCCAGAAAACCGCGGAAATAGAAGAATCTAGCAAAACGGTGGCGAGCCGTTCGCCAGTCCGCCAGCCAGTTCGCCGGTTCGCGTGGAGACTGGCGAACTGGCTGGGGCGGGGGCAAGACCGCCCGGCAACGAAAGACCGCTGGAAAGGAACGCGGCAATCCATGTCCAGCTGGTCATCGTTGCGGCTAAAGAACAAATGGTCTACGATCCAGTAGCTGCTGCACAATGGACTTGTTGTGAGTCTCGGCCATGCTCGCTTATGCCACCCTCCTTCATCTGAAAGCGCGCTTTCCAGATCTCCTGGCGATCGTGGCCGAGTGGCTGTCTGCTCGCACCAACCAGTCCTGGAATGCGCGCCGGGTGCTGGACGCGGCGGTCTGGAAGTATCCGTTGCTGGAAGTCCGAACAGCCCTGGCACATCCTCAAGACCGGGCCGTCTGGTCTCTGCAGCTGAATACGCGGGATACCCGCGTGCCCGGACGTGATTGGCGATTCGAACTGGCACTGCGCGAGCTCAAGCGGGGTGGGGTGCAGGCCACGGTCGCGGTGCGTGCCAGTGACGTCCGCGGCCCAAGCCGGAGCGCGCCACTGGTGCCCTTCTCACAGCCGGCCCTCGTCGGGGCGCTGCTTGAACGCGGCGATCCTGACCCCGAAACGCCGGGCCTCGTGCCGCTTCCGCTGAACCGCGAAGCGGACGCCCAGGTCGTCGCGGCGCGCATCACCGACCCGCGGCGCGCCCATGCGGTGGTGGTCCTCTGCCGGGGCGAGACGGCGCTGGATGTGTCCGCCTTGCGCACCACGGTCACCGGCCTGGCCGACGTCGTTGATCTGCGGCCCGTGCTGGCCTTCGAGATCGCAACGACACTGAAAACGGTGAATGCCTGGCCGCCGCCCGGGCGCGCGACCGTGTTCCCTCCTCGCGCGGCGATGGTGCGCCCTCCTGAACTGGAGCGCAGGCAAGTGTTCGGCGCGGAGGCGCGCACCTTGATATCTGCCGTGCTCAGGCTCAGTGCGCCACGCGTGTTGGCCGAGCATGTGACGGTCGAGCGGCTGCAGCAGGCCAGCGGTCCGGGCGCCTCGGACGGCGGCGATGTTTGATCTCGTGTTTTCGCTGGTCGACGAGAACGCGCGCGCCTATCACGAGGAACTGACGGAGCTGCCCGGGCCGTATCTCGAACGCTGGATCCTGGTTACGCGCGACAACGGCGTCGCCTGGATCGTTCGTCGTCGGCTCATCGGCGCGCAGGCGATCACGTGTGTCGCGCGTGGCTATCAGGAAATCGAGCACTGGCCGCTGACCAACTACGCGGGCCGCGCCCGCGGCGGCGTGGCGATCGAGACGACGACCGATGCCGTGCGACTGATCATCCGGAGCGAGGTGGTCGATCTGCTGCGCGCCCAGCCCTGGGCCAAAGGCCACATCCACCAGTTCGATTGGCGCCT
>JAEURK010000390.1 GCA_016789175.1 Anaerolineales bacterium | reverse complement strand
TGCGTCGCCCGTACGACGGGGTTCCGGGGGTTGGCCATCGGCGGGCGGTGCGTGGTCGTGGTACGTGGCGCGCGGAAACCCGGTGCAGTTGTCGTAGGGGCGACGCATGCGTCGCCCACCCGGCAGGCCAACCCGTCACCGCAGGTGTTCGTCGACCCAGCGGTCCCAGTTGTTGATCGTGTAGCGCCGTTTCGCATCGAATTCGCGCTCATCGCGGATGATGCGATCGTGATAGCCTCGCTGCCACACGGGAGCGACGCGAGTCGCTTCATCCGGCGCAACCCGATGAACGAGCCGCGTGACCGCCGACTTGTATGACCCCACGATGGCGCCGATCGAGCCCGAGATCAAGCGAGCCTCACGTGGTTCCGGCTCCACCCAGGTTGGATCCAGCGCGAACCAGCGTGGCCCCTCAATCAACACGAGCACGCCGTGAAAGTGAGTGGGCATGACCGTGAATTCATCCAGCCGCACGTGCGCAAAGTGGGACGGAATCGCCAGCCAACAGGCCGTCGCCAGGATCCCACGCACGGTAAGGCATTTCGCTCGCCCCACCGTGCGCGCAAAGGTCGGTTGGAAACGGTGCGTGTTCAAGGTGATGTAATACGCGCCAGGCGATGTGTAATCCCACGTGGAGCAACGCACTGAACGCCGGCCGCCGGGCTTCATCGTCAGGCCGCCACCTTTGGCCGGTATTGCAGCGCCTCGGCCAGGTGCCCGGCCGTGATCGCGTCGACGCCGGCGAGATCGGCGATGGTGCGCGCCAGTTTGAGCACGCGGTGAAAAGCCCGGGCTGAGAGCCCGAGCCGACTCATCGCGGCCTTCATCACAGCGGAACCGGCTTCGTCGAGGCGCGCGTGCTGGCGCAGATCGCCTGGTCGCATGTCGGCGTTACACAGGCAGGCACTTCCCACGAAGCGCCGGCGCTGACGCTCGCGCGCGACTTCCACCCGTTCGCGGATCACGGCCGAAGCCTCGGCGGTGCGCACCTCGGCCAGCTTTTCGTACTCGACACGCGGGACGTCGATGTGGATGTCGATCCGATCGAGCAGCGGGCCCGAGAGACGTTTCTGATACTTCGCGACCACCCCAGGTGAGCAGGTGCATTCACGGCTGGGATCGTTGGCGTACCCACAGGGGCAGGGGTTCATGCTCGCCACCAGCATGAAGTTGGCCGGGAAGGTCAGCGTGCCCTTTGCACGCGAGATCGTCACCACCCGATCCTCGAGCGGCTGGCGCAAGACCTCGAGCGTGCGCTGCGCGAACTCGGGCAGCTCGTCGAGGAAGAGCACACCGCGATGGGCCAGTGAGATCTCGCCCGGGCGCGGCACGTTGCCGCCACCGACCAGCCCGGCGTGCGAGATGGTGTGATGAGGACTTCGAAACGGCCGGTGTTGGATCAAGGGCGTATCGGCCGGAAGCTGATCGGCGACCGAGTACACGCGAGTGACGTCGAGCGCTTCGTCGATGCTCAGGCCCGGCAGGATCGAGGGCAGGGCGCGCGCGAGTAGGGTCTTGCCCGCGCCGGGGCTGCCTGACATCAACACGTTGTGCCCGCCGGCGGCCGCGACCTCCAGCGCGCGCTTGACATGCTCCTGGCCCTTCACATCCTGAAAGTCGGTCGGCACGGACACCGGGCCGGGTTGCACCCGGAGCGCGGCGCACTCGGGCTCGATGCGCGTCAGACCCAGAAGATGCTGGACGATCTCGTCCAGCGTGCTGGCCCCAATCACGTCGACGCCCGGCACCAACGCGGCCTCGCGCGCATCAACGGCCGGGACGATGACGGCGGCGAACCCCTGCGCGCGCGCCAGGGCCGTCATCGGCAACACGCCGCGGACGTGGCGCACCAGCCCGTCCAGCGCCAGCTCACCAACGATCAACGTGCGCTCAAAGACCTCGGTCTCGAGCACGCCCACCGCGGCCAGAACGCCCAGCGCGATCGGCAGGTCGTAGGCCGGGCCCTCCTTGCGCAGCGCCGCCGGCGCCAGGTTGACCGTCAGGCGGCGCATGGGCATGGCATAGCCGGTGTTGCGGATCGCGGCGGCGACGCGCTCGCGGCTCTCCTGCACGGCGATATCCGGCAGGCCGACGATCGTGAAGTTGGGCAAACCGTTGGCGGTATCGACCTCGACCTCGACGACATGCCCGTCGAGGCCGATCACGGCGCAGCTGAGGACCTTGGCGAGCATGCGTTCCCCCTTGAACGACAGGCTCAGTTTAGGCCGTGGGCGCGGCCCTGGGTCCTCGACTGGTCCTTCTGGGGAAAACGCGGGTCATTCGACGACGTCCGATTTGTCGACGTAGCCGTTTCGCCAGGCCCAGGCCGCGGCCTCGGCCCGGCTGTGCAGGTTGAGGCGCTGATAGAGGTTGGAGATGTGGTTCTTGACGGTGCCTTCGGCGATGCTCAAGGTCTGCGCGATCTCGGTGTTGGTCGCGCCGGCCGCGAGCAGGCGCAGGACCTGAGCCTCGCGATGGCTGAGCGGTTCACTGGCGCGGTCGAGCGGGGAAGCCGCTGCTTCGGCCAGCGCCGAAGCCGCCACCGGGCTCACCCAGGGTTTGCCCGTCCGGATGGTTCGGATCGCCGTCGCGATCTCGGCCGGGTCGTCGTTCTTGACCCAGTAGCCCAAGGCGCCGTTGCGCAAGAAAGCCCGGATCGTATCGGCGTCGCCCGAGGCTGTGGTGACTAGCACCCGCACGTCGGGGTGGGCGGCCGCCAGCTGGCGCAGGATATTGATCGCGCTCAGACCGGGCATGCTCAGGTCGAGCAACAGGACGTCGGCGCGCGCCTCGGCGATCAGAGGCAGCACTTCATCGCCGGTGGTGCATTCCCCGGCGACTTCCAGGTCGGCCTCACGCGCGATTTCGGCACGCAGGGCGTTGCGGACGAGCTTGTGGTCGTCGGCGATGACGACCCGGATCAAGGGGCTGGCGCTCATGTTCTGACGCGGATGATAACAGAGGAGGCCAACCGCCACGACGCGGAGGGGGTAAGCGTAAGGGAGCGCATCACGTCTGTGCGCGAACTACCTTCCTCAAGGACGCGGCAACGGCGCATGGCACTCGAGGCGCGTGCCCTGGCCGGGCTCCGAGTGGAGGGCGAGCGTGCCGCCGACGGCCGCCAGGCGCTCTTGCAGGCCCAGCAGACCGAAGTGGCCGGCCGGCGCAAGCTGCCCCAACCGGGCCGGGGGCGCGAAGCCCAGCCCATCATCGTGCACGACCAGGGTCAATGAGCCCGCCTGCACTTCCAGCAGCACCGACACCCGGGTCGCCTCGGCGTGTCTGGCAGTGTTGTTCAGGGCCTCGCGCAGGGCGCTGAAAAAGGTCGAGGCCAACGGTTCCGGCACGTCGATGTCCTCATCCGGGCGCACGGCCAGGTCGCAGATGACCTTGTGGTTGCGCGCGAAGGTGCGTGCCAGGCCACTGGCGGCCGCTGCCAGGCCGACCTCGTCGAGCGCCGGCGGGCGCAGGTCAGCCGAGATCCGCCGGACGTGATCAATGAGACCCGAGATCTGCTGGCGCGCTTCGGCCGCCTCGGGCACGTCCCGGGCCGCCGCTAGCGAAAAGTTGAGACCGACCAGGGGTTGGATGATGTGGTCGTGCAGCTCGCGCGAGACGCGTTTGCGCTCCTCGTCGCGCGTTTGCAGCGCGGCCCGCGAGAGCTGCTCAAGCTCGCGCGCGAACTGAGCGTTCTCGAGCGCGGCCCCGATTTGGCGCGAGGCGAGCGCGATCAACTCGACCTCCTCCGCGGCGTAGGTCGTGGGCTTGCGCCCGAGGACGAGCACGGCCTGCAGGACGCCGTGGGCCAGGATCGGCCACCAGAGGTCGAAGACCGCGGTCGTCAGCCAGGCCCTTTCAGTCGCCGATAGGCCGGGGCGATCGACCGCGGCGCGCAGGCCGGCGGTGTTGCAGGGTTCGGCCCACTCGGCGATCTGCGCGATCACGGGCGAGAGCGCCTCGAGCTCGCGCGATAGCGGGCCCGCCAGTCCGTCCGGATCGTAGGTC
Organism: Anaerolineales bacterium; assembly: GCA_016789175.1. Classification (GTDB taxonomy): domain Bacteria; phylum Chloroflexota; class Anaerolineae; order Anaerolineales; family UBA6663; genus UBA6663. The sequence goes on along the minus strand of JAEURK010000390.1, from coordinate 36,717 downwards.
GCCAGACGCAAGACCTTGCCCTCCGGGACCCGATAGAGCAAACCGATCGGCCGGACATCGAGGGCTGTCGCAAATTGCACGCACAGCGCCTGCGCCCAGCCGGATACATCCGGCGAGGTCGAAAGCGCCCGGTCGACGCCGCGCAGGGTAGAGCGTAATTCGTCGTATTGACGATAGAAGATCCCGTCGACCGAGTCCTGGATGCGGCGCCGGACGGGCTCGAATACGATGGCGAGAACGCTGGCGAGGAGGACGAGAACGACGATGAAGATCGGGCCAGCGGCGATGAGGCCGAGCGCGATCAGACCGACCACGGCCGCGACGAGCAGCACCGCCACGAACACCACGGCGATCAGGTATCCCACGGCCCGGCTGACCCGACCGTCGTATCGGATCAGCCGATAACGCAGGATCGCGTACGCGTAGCCGAGCGGTATGGCCGCGAGGGGTAATACCGTGAGCGATGCATCAATCCCGGGACTCTCGAGTAGCGCTTGTGGTCCCAAGGTGAGCAACAACAAAGGCGAAAACCCAGTCAGACTGGCGATGACGATGATCCGACGTTGGTGAGCGTGATCTTCCGTGTGCTGGGCCGGCTGCCTGAGCGTGAGGATCGCCAAAATGATGATCAAGCCAACAAGCAGCCAAATGCCCTGGGCGGTTGCCAATTCGACAATCAGTCTGGCGGCGATGTCAGGTTGGGTGTACACCGCAATTACCAGGAACGCCGAGAGCAAGGCGCATAGCCCATAGCAGGCGACCCAGGTACCTGTTCCCAGATTCGTTCGGATTTGAGTCGGAAAGTGGAGGTGGAGTTGAAGCGCGACAACGCCCAACCATAGAGCGCATATCCTCGCGAGCAACCCCGCAGTCAGCAACAAGTAACTCGACACAGCGCTTGTCGCCAGGAAGATCGCAATGAGATGCACATAAGCGATCACGAGCGCCCCGGCGAAGTCACCGGCTTTGGTCGGCCTAAGCAAGGCTGCGACGACAACTCCTGTAAACCAAAACGCGCTGGCCACCAAGAGCAATGAGAACCGATCGAAAAGTGTGGCCAGAGACGCAGGACCAATGAGGTGGATGGCTTCACGGCGGATCGCGCCGTCGGGAGCTTGAATGAGAAGGTCGAGCGTATCACCGGCGGAGTAGTGGGCAAGCGAATCGAGTGACAGCTCGATCGGGTTCCCACCCACTTCGAGAATGCGATCCCCGACACTCAGCTTTCCATCGGCCGGGCTATTCGGTTCTATGGAAACGAGAGGCAGTAGCTCAGTCCCCCCAAATCCAGTGAAGGGCAGTCGAATCATCCAATACGCTGCCCAAAACAGTGTGATGAGCGACACCAGCGCGACGGTCATCGGCGCCGCGTCACTCAGCGTTGCCAGGAGGCGCTCGGTCCTGTTGGGCGCAGAGGCACGCATGGTGGGTATGGACATGTCAGGCGAACCGCCTCGCGGGCCGGGAGGCAGGCGCCCACGCAGCCCGAATGGCGACGAGTATATCAGTCTGCGAATGCGCGCCTTGCGCCTGACGGGAAGCATGGGCGGTTGCGAGCTGGCTTGTCCGAGTCGGTCAAAAACCGTGGGGCACACCCGGCGAGATCGGCTGCGGCCGCTGGGCACACATATCGCCTCGAGGGCCGCCAAAGGCCGCCGGGCATAGCCCGTCGATCTCGTCGGGGGATTTCCCCCGCAACATAACTCAGGCATAGACATCTGTCATGGAGCCACGGTCATGATTCGGTCGTGACTTCCACTCCATTGACCGGCTCTGTGAGTCGCCCTAATCTGGTCTTCATACACGCGCACTTCTGAACGACGCTGGTTAGATTTCTAAGCGCTACTCTTGACATGCACGGGACGCCCGCCCTTAGTGAGCCCAGTTCGATCGGGATCACTCAGAGCGGGCGATATCGTTAACGGGATGTACACCTCGAAACAAATCGTCCGTGCAACGGGGACAACCCGTTGCACGGACGATTTGTTTCGAGGTCTTACTTGATGTTATTACTATCAAAAACGATATAGAAGGTAAAATGGGACCGTGCCTGAGAAGTCGTACCCGGCGGTCTTCAAGTTCCGGGGTGGCCACGTCGCCTTGGATTTCTGCAACACGGTCCACTGGCGACGGCGCCCCGTCTACACCGAGCTCTTGACAGGCTATGGTCGCCTGATCGACTGGGCCCGCCAGGCCGGCGTGTTGACGAGGGCCGAGGCGGTTGCGCTGCGCCGACGAGCGACTCGTGAGCCCGCCCGGGCTGAAGCGGCCCGGCGCGTCGCTATCGCCACCCGCGATGCGCTGCATCGGCTGCTGGCGGCCCAGGCTGGCGGTCGGCCGCCAAAACCGGCGGATGATCGCTGCGTCGGGCAGGCATTGGCCCGGGCCGGCGCGCATGCGGAGCTGCGACGTCAGGGAAACACGTACACGCGGAGGGTGCCCGCTGGCTCCTTCCACGTCGTCCTCTGGCGTGTCCTGCTCGCCGTCGTCCCGCTGCTCACCGGACCGGAACTGGAACGCGTTGGCCAATGCCAGGATCCGCGCGGCTGCGGCTGGCTCTTCCTCGACACAACCAAGAACCACAGCCGACGCTGGTGCGCGATGGAGGACTGTGGCAGCCTGGATAAGGCCCGGCGCTACTATCAGCGCAAGACCGCCCGCAGTCGGACGACCGCTGGCTGACGCCGGCCCCATGGATACCCCCGAAATCCTCGCCCGCCTGTTGACGATCGGACTGACCGGTGGCGCGCTGATCGCGCTCAACGCCATCGCCATCAGTGTGATCTACAGCACCGTCCGCACGCTCAACCTGGCGCACGGCGATCTGTTTGCGCTGGCCACGGTCGTGACAACGTCGCTGATCAAGGTGCTGGCGCTCGGGCCGGAGAGCGGGCCGCTGGAGCTGGCGGGTGGGTTAGCGCTCACCCTGGTCGTTTCGGTCGCGCTGGCGGCGGGCGCGAGCGGCCTGATCGAGCGCGCGGCCTTCCGCCCGTTCCGTGGCCGGTCACGCCTGGCGCCGCTGGTGGCCACGCTCGGTATCTCGTTCATGCTCTATCAGGGCGGCATCGTCTGGCGTTACCTGCTGCCGAATTGGATCCCGGGCGAACATCGCAGCGTGCCCGGCATCCCGGAGTTCCCGCGCGACAGCATCCCGGAGGTGTATTCGACGGCGCCGCTGCTGACGCTCTTTGGCGCACCGATCCTGGTTAAAGACGCGCTCGTGCTGACCGCGGCCGTGGGGGTGGCGGCCGGCGTGACGTGGCTGCTAGGACGCACCCGTCTGGGCCGCGCGATCCGGGCCTGCGCCGAGAACGCCGAGGCGGCGCTGATCCTGGGGATCGATCCGACCCGGCAGATCAACCGCGCTTTTGTGCTGGGCGGCGCGCTGGCCGGGCTGGCGGCCTTTCTGCACGCGACCTACTACACGGCGCCGTATAGCGCGTACGGCGCGGCCAGCGGCCTGATCGCGTTTTCAGCGGCCCTACTGGGCGGCATCGGCAACCCGCTGGGCGCGCTGGCCGCGGGCCTGATCATCGGCGTGGCGCGTGCCTTCAGCGACTACTACCTGTCGACCGCGGTGACCTCCGTGCTGGTTCAGGCGTTGCTGATCGGTCTGATCGTGCTGCGTGCCGCGAACGTGCCCGCCGACGGATCCGATCGCGACGCGCTCACGGCCAGCGTGTCGACCCAGCTGTCGCCGCGGGTGCGCCGCGGCCTCTGGCTGGCGCTGGGGCTGGCCTTGGTCGCGCCGTGGGGGCTCGGGTATGCGGGCACGGTCGGCCTGACCAGCATCCTGATCTTCATGGTGATGGCCCTCGGCCTGAACGTGCTCCTGGGCATGGCCGGTTTGCTGGACCTCGGCTACGCGGTCTGTTTCGGTTTGGGCGGCTACATCGCCGCGACGTTGTCGGACGTTTCGGGCGGGCGGATGGAGTTCGCGGTCGTGGCGCTGGCGGCCGCGCTCGGGGCCGGTCTGTTCGGCGCGCTGAACGGCTGGCTGACGCTTCGGCTGCGCGGCGACTATCTGGCGATCGTCACGCTGGCCCTGGGCCAGATCGCGCGCGGCCTGATCGTGCTCCTGGCCGGTCCCGACGGCCTTGCGGCGGTGGCTGCGCCGCGACTGGCGACGCTCTCGCTCAGCACACCGACGGCGCGCTACTGGCTCGCGCTCGCGCTGGTGGCTGCGCTCGTGATCGCCAGCTTGCGGTTGTTGCGCTCGCGCGTTGGCCGGGCCTGGCTGGCGCTGGCGGAGGATCCGCTCGCGGCCGAGGCCAGCGGCATCGACCTGACCCGGTTCAAGACCCTGGCGTTTGTGCTCAGCACGGCCATCGCCGGCCTGGCGGGCGCGCTTTACGCGAGCACATTCACGACCATCGACCCGGAGTCGCTCGACTTCCGGGTCTCGACCATGGTCCTGGCGATGGTGGTGCTGGGCGGGGCCGGCAGCGTGCCGGGCGCGCTCGTCGGGGCCGGCCTGATCGCGCTCTACGATCGCGCCGTCATCCCCTGGCTGGGAGAGACGCTCAGCCGTTTCCAGCCGGGCGGCGGCGCTTTCGGTTCGGCCTTCGACGTGCGTGGGATGAGCTACCTGATGTTCGGTCTGTTGCTGTACGTGACGGTCTGGATCCGCGCGAGACGCTCGGCAGGACCAAACCCTCCACAAATAAACCGCGAAGACGCGAAGAAATGCTGACTTCGCGTCTTCGCGATTCGCTTGGATCTATGGCAGGATCCACAACTCAGGTTCGCCCAGCTCGAGCGCGAAGCGCAGGGTCTTGAGGTTGTCGCCGCGCTCGGCCTCGAGGCTGACGATGACGAACTCAGCCAGGCCGTGTAGATCACGCGCCGGGACCACGGCCGGCACAAAGGGCGCGGCTGAGCCGGCCGGAGGGCGCGGTCCCTCGCTCAAGAGGCGCCGGCCGAAGTCGATGGCGCTGTTCAGATCGCACTTGAAGGCCGGCACGAAGAACCGGCGCGGGGTCGCCCACTGCTCGACTGCCTGGCGTTCCTGGCTGCCCCGACCGTGCACATCGCGGCGCCCGACCTGGACCTGGCCGCCGGCGACCCAGAACGGTCGGCCGAGGGCGCTCCCGCGCAGCTCGGGCGCGTAGCGGATGGTCAGGGCCCGCAGCCGAACCGGCGCGCCGGGCGCATCGTCGAGCATCCAGCCGGCCGCGCACTGCGGGCACACGAAGACGACCTGTTCGGACTCGCCGTCGAGGCCGGCGTGACAGGTGGGACAGGTGAGCGGGATAAGGGCAGGCATGATCGGCCGTTAGCGGTTGAGCAGTTGCTGAATGAAGCCTTCGGAGGCCAGCTTGAAGAGATCGAGCCCCGGCGCGGACTCGACCGACGCCTTGTAGCGCCGCAACTCGTGGACCTCGCCGTAGCGGAAGGCGCGATAGCCGCCGGCCATCAAGCCGAAACCGGCCAGGGCTACCACGCCGGCGAAGACCAGGACCCCCGTCCCGTCGCGCGAGCTTGCGTTAGCCAGCGTCAGCAGGATCGAGCACGGCACCGATACCCCCAGCACCGAGCCGACGGCCATGCCGCCGACCAGCACCGCCGCCCGGTACAACGTGTTGCCGGGCGCGCGACCGTAGACCACGTCGCCGGTATAGCCGTCGATGACAAGTTGATACAGCCGCCCGCGATACTCGTAGCGCAGCACCCAGAGCGGGTAGTACACCAGCCCAAAGGTGGCGTTGATCAGGCGCACGATCGATTGGTTGACCTCGGTCACGTCAGCCCGGCGAGCCGCATAGCCGGCGTACCAGGCCGCCGCGGCCTCGCGTGCCTGCGCGATGGCGCCAACCGGCTCGAAGACCATGCCACGCGCGTGCAGGTCGGCGTCGTTGTAGGGCTCGAGCGGCCGGCCGTCGAGCGGGATATAGCCGATGCCGAACTCGGAGATGTCGCAGGCCGGCCCGGTCCAGGCGGCGTCTTCTGTGATTTTGACCTCGCGCGGCTCCATGCGCGTGTGTTTGCCGGATTGCACGCGCTTGAGGCCGAACACCCAGCCGAGCACGCGGCCCCACGAGGCCCAGAACGGCACCGAGACCATAAAGGCCTCGGTCACGCGCGCGCGCGATCCGGCGTCGAACGCGATCGACATGTTCCCCGAGAGGAAGCGCTTGAGCGCGGCCTCAACGGCGGCCCGATCGACGCGGGCCGGCACCTGGTAGCGCGGCACGCCGCGTTCGCCATCGACCAGCGAGGCCTGGCCGCAGTACGGGCACTTGACCAGCGCCTGGCCATCGGGGACGGCGATCGCGCCGCCGCAGCGGGGGCAGGTCAGGCCGGTGGTCGGGCGGGCCGGCGCGCGGGCTTCAGCGGGCAGCGGGGCGGGGACGTCGCTCATCGTCATACTTTCGCCGCGATCCAGGCGGCCAGCATGAACAGGGGCACCGCAGCCACGGCGCCCAGGCCCAGGCACAACAACACCGCGAACCCGAAGGCGCTCTCGTTCATCATCAACCCGGCGACCGGGAAGAGCGCCAGCACCAGGAAGACGACGGCCGTGATGGCGCCGGCGACCTGATACGGGGCCTCCGCCTTGGCCGGGAACAGGTTGGCCATGGCCTTGCCGGTCGCGGCCTCGATCAGGGTGGTGTAGCTCTGACCATTGAACAGGTACTTGAAGGTGTAAAGCGGCACGTGCACGAGCGCGGCCTCGGTGATGCGCTCGCGCGGCACGCCCTGTTGGCCGGCCCATTCAAGGGCGGCTTCGAGTGGCACGGTCGGCTCGACCGATTGCCCGTCGAGGTGGGTGTCGTAGGACTTGAGATCGCCGGCCGGCAGCTGCAAGCGCCGCAGCTCGCTGATCGACGTGGCCGCGGCCGGTTCGAGCATCACGGCGTAGCCTTTGGCCTCCGTGCGCTTGAAGTACCAGAGCGGGAAGTACTGAAACGTGCCCGATTGAACCGTCGCCTTGCGGTCGAGGTCCTTGACCGTGTCGTTGCCGGCCATCCAGCGCGCGAGCAGGCCACGGGCATGGGCCTCGTCGACCGTCGGCTCGAGCACGAAGTGGAAGACGACCTGGCTGCGGTCGATATACACCGCAGCGCCGCAGCTCCGGCAGGTGACGAACAGCTGGCCCGGGGTAGGATTGAGCTCCGAGCCGCACTGGGTACAGGTGGCGATAGCGGGCATCGATACGATTATACGTCCGGGTGTCTTGAGGGTTGCGAAGGGCGAACGCTACCGCGCAGCAGCGGCGCATAGAACACAACGCGCTATCGCTCCTCGCCTACCACCTTCGCTTCTCGCTCTACGACCTCCCCACGGTGTGCAGCAGGATGAAATTCGCGGGCACCAGCCTGGTGGAGGGCAGGCCGGCGATGATGATGACCTGTTGGCCGGGGCGCACGGGCGAATTGAGCAGCATCGCGGCCTCGACGTGGGCCAGCATGGCCTCGACACTGTCGGCGTGCGGCACCAGGTAAGGGGTGACGCCCCAGATCAGGTTCATGCGCAGATGGGTCACCGGATCCGGCGTGAAGGCCAGGATCGGCACGTGCGGCCGGGTCTTCGAAAGCACGCGGGCGTTACGGCCGGTGAGCGTGAAGACCGCGATGGCCTGCACCTCGCGGTCGTGGGCCAGCTCGCGGGCGGCGCGGGCCAGCGCGACCGAGTCGTCGGACGTGATCTCGGTCGGCGAGTGCCAGCGGGCGTATTGGGCGCCGTTGGCTTCAGCCTCTTCGGCGATGGCGGCCATCATCTTGACCGCTTCGACCGGATACAGGCCGGTGGCCGTCTCGCCCGAGAGCATGACGGCGTCGGTGCCGTCGAAGATCGCGTTGGCCACGTCCGAGACCTCGGCCCTGGTCGGGATCGGGTTATGGATCATCGACTCGAGCATCTGGGTGGCCGTGATCACGATCTTGCGCAAGCGGTTGGCGGTCTCGATGATGCGCTTTTGCGCGGTCGGCACTTGCTGGGGTGAGAGCTCGACGCCCAGGTCGCCGCGCGCGACCATCACACCGTCGGCCATGTCGACGATCGACTCCAGGTTGTCAAGGGCCGCGGGTTTTTCGAGCTTGGCGATGATCGGTGTCTTGGCGGCGTGCGGGTCGATCTCGACCAGGGCGCGCTTGATCATGGCGACGTCCTCGGCGCGGCGCACGAAGCTGAGCGCCACGTAGTCGACGCCCTGCGCGATGCCGAAGGCCAGATCCTCGCGGTCCTTCTTGGTCATCGAGGGCGTATTGACCAGGATGCCGGGCAGGTTGATGCCTTTATGCTCCTTGAGGATGCCGCCATGCACGACCCGGGTGTGCACGTCCTCGCCGCGGACGGCCGTGACTTTGAGTTCGAGCAGGCCGTCGTCGAGCAGGATCCGGTTGCCCGGTTTGACGTCGCCGGGCAGGCCCTCGTAAGTCGTGGAGACCGTTTGGGCGTCACCGGGCACGTCGCGGGTGGTGATCATGAATTCGGCGCCGTCGACCAGTTCGACCGGCTTGTGATCGGTCAGCCACCCGGTGCGGATCTTCGGGCCCTGGAGGTCCTGCAGAATTGCGAGCGGGCGGTTGAGACGATTGGCCACCCGGCGCAGTTTGATGATATTGGAGGCATGGTCTTCATGCGTGCCGTGCGAGAAATTAAGCCGCGCGACGTTCATGCCCGCTTCGATCAAGGCCGCGATCTTCTCGTCGGTGTTACAGGCCGGGCCGATGGTGCAGACGATCTTGGTGTACCGCATGCCGGTTTTCTTTCTCAACCGGGTTACGGCGCAAAGTCCGCCCCGGAGCCAATCGATGCTGGTTCAGAGATCTCGGGACCTGCATGGATCTTTCGATCCGTCAGGATCGAGCGATTATACCCATTCCATCCTCAGGCCCCCTTGAGGTGTGCGGCCGCGAGAACGCACACGCGCGGCGCTCCCACGGGGGAGCGAAGGCCCGATCACGGAACGCCCTGTCCGAAGCGGCGTCCCCCGCTCTTCATCCGCGCTGCTCACGGTGCTTCGACCTCGGGCACCGGCGGGTCTTGCGTTGGCGCACTCTCGGCGTGCGGCCCGGGTGCAGCCCCGTTGGCCGTCGGCGGCTGTGGTGCGTGCACCCGGGCGCCGGAACGTTCGGCGCCGCCGGTCAGTGTGTGGTAAAGGCTGGTGAAGATCTGAACCCATGGGCGCGGACGGGGCAGGTCGCCCAACTGGTTCTCGCGCGTGATCAGCCAGACCGAGAGGCCCAGCACGGCCGCGCCGGCCCACTGACCGGCCGTCAACCGCTCACCGAGCAATAGGACGGCGGCCACGATCGCAATCAAGACCTCGCCCAGGTTGAGCAGGAGGGTTTGCGGGCCGCCCAGTTCCTTGACACCGAGGAAGAGCGTCAGGCGCTGGACGATGGTGAAGACGGTCAGCAGCGCGATGGGAAGCCAGCCAGCGACCGTCCCGGGCATGGCTGGCAGACCCACCGCAACGTAGCCGATGACGACCGTCGCAGCCATCCCGGTCAACGTATAAAGCGTTACGGTCGGTGACGGGACGTCGTAGAGCGTGCGTTGATTGATGAAGACGTGCAGGGCGTACAGCCCGCCGGCCGCCACCAGCATGAGGGCCGAGGTCCAGTCCAGTGTCCCGGAGCCGGTGGTCTGGAGCAAGGCCACCGCGATCAGGCCCAACCCAAGCCGCAGCCAGGTCAGCCAGGAGAAGCGATGACCGTCGAGCCACGAGAACATGGTCAGGAAGAGCACGTGCAGGGTGAACAGCAGCTGGGCCAGGGCCGCGTCGACGCGGGCGAGCCCGACGTAGAACAGCAGCGATCCGATTCCGTTGACCGCGCCGGCCACCAGGCAAGCCGCGAAGGCGAACGGATAGATCGTCAGGTACTTGCGCCAGAAGAGCAGGTGAATGAGCCAGAGCAGCCCGGCCGCCAGCACGGTGCGCAACATTGCCACTGCGATCGGCGCGCTGCCGGCCGCATAGGCCTGCTTAGCGAAGATCGGGAGGAGCCCGGCGGAGACGGTCGCCAGGGCGGCAGCCCAGACGCCGGCGCTGAGCGAGCGCGATCCGCCGGTGGACGAGGTCATTTGAGCGCCCGCTCCACCTCGACCAGGAGGTCGTCGTCCAGGAACTCGCCCTTTTGCCAGACCGCGCCGACCTGCGACGCCAGCCGCTGGCGCTCGTCGCTGCTGAGGGAACGGGCAGTGACAACGATCACGGGGATCCCGCGCAGGCCCTCGTCGGCCCGCAGCGCGTCGAGCACGCCGAAACCGTCGAGGCCCGGCATCATCAGGTCGAGGATGATCAGGTCGGGGCGTTGCTCGCGGATGAGCCTGAGCCCGGCCTGGCCGTCCGCGGCCTCGTGGATGGCGAAATCGCTATGCGCCTGCAGCACGCGACGCAGCAGACGGCGGCTGTCGGCGTTGTCCTCGAGGATGGCGATCGAGCGCACGCGCGTGTCGATCCGGCTGATCGCGGCCGGCATGCCCTCGGCCTCGGCCTGCGGCGTGAGCGAGCCGGTCTGCGCGGGCGTATCGATCGTCTCCCAATCGCGCCACCATTGTTGGCCGAGCACTTCGGGCTCGACCGGAAAGGTGTGGCCGGTGCAGTTGATCACCACGGTCTCGTCGGGCGTGATCACGCCGCTGCGGATGAGCTTGATCACGCCGGCGAAGGCCACGGCCGCGCCGGGCTCCATCGACAGGCCTTCGAGCTTGGCCAGCTGATGCATGGCCCGGAAGCCGTCCTCGTCGCTGACCGCCAGCATCGCGCCGCCGTGGGCGTCGATGTAAGCCTTGACGCGCTCATAGGCGCGGCCGGGATCGCCGGTCGCGAGGGTGCTGACGCGGGTGCGGGGCTCGTCGACGCGCTCGGCCGTGGCCAGGCCGCGGGCGAAGCTCGACACCATCGGCGCGCAACCGTCGACCTGGATGCCGGCCAGCTTGGGCAGCCGGTCGATCAAGCCCAGACCGTGCAGTTCGCGGAAACCCTTGCCGACGCCGATCGGGCCGAGGCCGCCGCTGATCGACTGGACGTACCAATCCGGCGCCACGTAGCGCGGCGCACCGGGGCGCTGCTCGAGCGCCGCCAGTTGCTCGGCGATCTCGAAGGCGATAGTCTTCATGCTCTCGAGCGAAGGGATGCTGCGCAGACCGCGATCGTAGAACAGCCCGCGTTCTTCGGCGAAGCGCAGCGCCAGTTTCTTGGAGGCGTCGTACGACGTGGTCGCCTTGATGATGTGCGCGCCGTAGAGCGCGCATTCGCGCATCTTGTCGGCCGGCACGGTCGGGGTCAGGAAGGCAGTCAGGCGGATGCCGGCCCGCGCGCAGTAGGCGGCATAGGCGATGGCGACGTTGCCGGTCGATGAGACGACAGCCTCGGTTAGCCCGGCCTCCTTCATGGCCGAGACGGCCAGGGCGGCCTGCCGATCTTTGAACGACGCGGTCGGGCTCTGGCGCTCGTCCTTGGCGTACAGTTTCGGGTGCCCGAGCAGCTGGCCGATGTGATCGAGCGGGATGAGGGGCGTGTCGCCCTCGCCGAGCGTGATCATGCGCTCAGGCTCGCGCAATGGCAGGAGCGGACCGAAGCGGCGCAGACCGATGTCGCGATTGCGCCATTCGGCCAGCAGGCCTTCGCGGGCGTCGAGTGGGTACTCGGCCTCGGCGAATTCGCTGCCGCACTTCGGGCACGTGACCTGGCGGACGGCAAAGGGGCGGCGATGGCCGCAGTCCTGGCAGACCGCGAAGATGAATTCGGGCATAGCGCGTCCTCCTGGGCGGGGCTCAGTCCCCGGTCAGGGCTCCTTCTTTCAGGGTTTCGTGCGGGTCGGTTTCCGGTGGCAGGTACTCGGGCATCCCGAAAGTGAACGTGCTGCCCTCGCCCGCGACCCCGGCGCTGTTGACCCAGATTCTGCCGCCGTGCAGCTCGACCAGCTGGCGGCTGATATACAGGCCGAGGCCGCTGCCTTCGTGGCGGCGGGTCGGCGAGTCGTCGACTTGCGAGAAGCGCTCGAACAGTTTGCGTCGATCTTGTTCGGCGATACCCACGCCGCTGTCGGCCACCGAGATCTCGATCCAGCGCCGGCCGTCGCGCGGCCCGGTCACGTGGGCGCTGACCCGGATGAAGCCCTGCTCGGTGAACTTGGCGGCATTGCCAAGCAGATTGAGCATCACCTGGCGCAGACGGGTGGAGTCGGCGTAGACGGCCGGCATCGCCTGGGGCAGATCCAGCTCGAGCGTGATCGGCCGGCCCTTGATCAGGCCGTTGGCGGCGGCGGCCGAGGCCTCGATGATCGGGCGCACGTCGATGGCCTCGAGCGCCAGGTCCATCTTGCCGGCCTCAAAGCGCGAGAGGTCGAGCACGTTGTTGATCAGGCCGAGCAGGTGCTGGCCCGAGCTATGGATGATCGCCAGGTCCTTGCTCTGCTCTTCGCTGACCGCGCCGGACATGCCCTTGAGCATCAGGCGCGAGAAGCCGATGATCGAGTTGAGCGGCGTGCGCAGCTCATGGCTCATGTTGGCCAGGAACTGGCTCTTGAGGCGGTCGACCTCGCGCAGCTGTTCGATCGTGCGCTGTTCGCGCGCGTACTGGCGCGCGTTGCTGAGCGAGGCCGCGATCTGGTCGGCCAGCGGCTGGAGCACGGAAACGTCGTCGCGCGTAAAGGGCGTCACGCCCAGGGCCGCCAGAACGCCCGCCGTCGTGCCGGCGGCGCTGAGCGGCAAAGCCAGCACCAGCCCGCCGAACTGCGGCTGGCGGGTGCTCAAGGCCCGCGCCAGCAGATCGTCGCCGTGGGCCGAGACCGTGCGCGGCAGCGCGCCCGGATCGCCCTGGGACTGGGCCAGGTGGGCCTGGCCATCGGCGTCGGTCAGATACAGCCCGACGCCCGAGAACCCAAATCGCTCCTGGATTTGTTGCGCGGCGGTCCGGAGCAGCTCGTCCTCGACCAGCAAGGTGCTGACCGATTGGCCGATGGCGGCCGCGTCGAGCACCTGCGCGGTGCGGCGCTCGAGGTGACCGACCAGTTGGGCGTTGCGGATGGCGATGGCGATCTGGCTGGCCATCGATTGCAGCACCTGGATGTCGGCCTCGCCAAAAGCGTTGGCCTTGATCGACTGCACGCTGACGGCGCCGAGAGCCGTATCGCTGACGACCAGCGGCAGGGCCAGCTCGGACTCGGTGCCGGGCAAGAGCGGGTTGTCGTAGCGCTCGGCCGCGACGCGCGCCTGATTCGCGACCTTGAAGTCGCGCGTGTGGATTGCCTGGCCGATCATCGACTGGCCGCCGATCTCGAGCCGGTGGTTCATCTCCATCAGCTTGCGACCGGACTCGCCGGTGGCGTGCTTGAGCACAGCCCAGCGGCCGGTGCTGTCGATCAGGAACAGGGCCACGTAGTACAGGTTGAATTGTTCCTGGATCAATTCGGTCGAGCGCACGGCCAGCTGGTCGACGTTGACGATCGAGGTCGCTGCGCGGCTGATCTGGCTGGCGGTTTGCAGCTGCTGGGCGCGGCGTTCCAGCTCCTGGGCGTTGAGCAGGTTTTCGATCAGCACCGCGGCCTGGCGCGCTAACAGCATCAGGCGATTGAGCGCATCGGCCGGGAAGCTGCGGGGATCGGGGTAGAGCGCGGTGATGAAGCCGATCGCCTCGTTCTGGACCACAAGCGGCACGTACAGGGCGCTGCGGGCGTTGTAACGGATCGTGAACAGGCCGCGTGCGCTGGCGTCAAGACCGGCGTGCTCGGTGATGTCCTCGATCGCCACGATCTGATCGGGCTTGAGCAACCGGCGCAGCCAGGGCGCGATGTGGCTGCGCACTTCGTTGGCTGACGACGAATGCCCGCTCTCGGGGATCAGGGCGATGCGCTCGCTGTATTCCGGCGCCTCGCCGCGCGCCGACCAGCGGCGTTCGAATACGTTGAGCATCAGCTGCGACGTGCCGTCGAGCAGCGTGTTCAGGCGCAACGTGCCAAGCAGCTGTTGAGCCGTGGTCGACAGGTTCAGGGTCGAGCTGGCCTGGTAGAGCTGCGAGGCCTCGATCCGGGCCTGCTCGGTTTGCGCGAAGAGCTGGGCGTTGTGCCGGGTGACGGCCACCGTGCCGGCGATGATCTCCAACAGCCGCTGCTGTCCATCGGTGAATGCCCGTTCGTGTTCGTGGTTCTCGACCGCGATCACGCCCTTGACTTCGTCGCCCAACAGCATCGGCACGCCCACAAACGAGCGCCAGGCCGGTTCGATCGGCTCGGCGGCCTGCAGCCCGATCGCCTCGGGCGCGGCTGCATGCAACACCAGCGGCTCGCGACTGCGTAGGATCATGGCCAGCGGCCCGCTGACGACCCGTTGCGGCGGCAATTCGAGCGCCTGGCCGTGCACGCGATACAGCGGGATAGAGAGCAGCTCACTGCCCGGCTCCACCAGTGCGACGATCACGGCATCCGCCGGGAAGATCGCTTCGAGCTGGCGGCCGACTTCCTTCAGAGCCAATTCGAAGCGGCGCTCGCTGCGGAGCGACTGGCCGATGGCGTTCAGCGCCAGTTCCTGGCGGAACTGTTCCTGTTGCTCGTCGAACAGGCTGATGTTCTGCAGGGCCGACGCGGCTGCGGCGGCGTACAGACGCACGATTTGCTCGTCCTCGGCCGTGAAACGTCGACGCGGCTGCGATTGGGTCAGGGCGAGCACGCCCACATTGGTGTCGCGCCAGGTGAGGGGCACGGCCAGGGCGGCCCGGATCGGCAGATCCTGGTACTCGGCGCGGGCGCCCTCCCAGGTACGATAGTCGTCGACTCGGATCGGCTTGCGGGCCTGAAAGGCCCGGCCGACCAGGCCCTCATCGTGCGCCACCACTTCGGCGTGCAGGGCGACGGGCAGATCGAGGCTGTAGGCCAGGGCCAGGCCCTCGTCGGCGGCCATGTACACACCCACGCCTTCTGCATTGGCAAGCACCATCGCCTCGCGCCCGATGGCTTCGATCAGACGGGCGCGGTCGTCCTGCGGGCCGGTCAGTTGCAGGATCGCGGTGGAGAGCGATTCCATCCGGGTGGCGTTGTCGCGCGCCTGACGGAACAACTGCGCATTTTCGAGGGCCAGCCCCATGCGCTCGGCCACCGCGGTGGTGAGATCGCGCTCCGCCTCGGTCAGCGGACCACCGGGCGTCAATACCTCGATCGTGCCGAGCGCCTGGGTGCCGATCTGAAGCGGCACGACCAGCGACGGAAGGTTGCGTTCGGCCAGCGCCGAGCTGGAGGCGACGGCCTCATCGACTTCGACGCCGTCATAGCGATAAGCCAGCGGCTCGCCTTCAGAGTCGATCATCTGGCGCTCGAGCCGGACCTCATGCAGCTGGCGCAGTTCGACCAGTTGCTGCTCGGTGGCGTGGAACAGGCGAGCGTTATCGATCGCGACAGCCAGCTGATCGGCCAGGGCCTGCAGCATGCGGATCTCGTCATCGACGAAGGCGTCCGACTCGACGCTTTGCACGTCGAGCGCGCCGATTACGCTATTGCGGCTACGCAAAGGCAACACACCCTCGGAACGGGTCTCGGGCAGATCCGGGTTCTTGTAGTGCACCAGATCATCATCGACGCGATTGACGATGCGAGACTGCCCGGTCTGGGCGACGAGGCCGACGATGCCTTGCTGCCCGACGCGCAATCGGTGTCCACGCGCCAGCATGCGCTTGCCCGACACGCTGTTGGACGCGCGCAGCACGGCCCACTCCTTCGACTCATCGATCAGGAAGATCCCGACGTGGTAGTACGCAAAGCGCTCGCTCACCAGATGCGCGGCCGTGTCGAGCAAGGTGGGCAGGTCGTGCAAAGTGGTTGCGATACGTGCGACCTCGGCGCTGACCTCGAGCTGCGAGGCGCGACGGCTGAGCGCCGAGCGCTGGGTGTTCAGGCGATCGTTGGCGGCCGCCAGCTCGTCGCGGGTCTGCGCCAGGGTCTCGGTCTGCGCGATCAAGCGCTCGCGCGCCGTCTCGAGATCCTCTTTCTGTCCGGCCAGCGCGACGACGAACGATTGCGTCTCGATCAACAGGCGCTGCGCCGGCAGCATGGTCATGACCACGACCAGGAGCGTCAGGGCCGCAGAGATCCAATACTCCGGGTTATCGTTGACCGGGATCTCGGTCGGTACGATGACGTGGGCCCACGTCAGCCAGGCCGTGACCACCCAGGTCGCAAAGGCGACGGCCAGCGCCGAGAGCCCGCCGCGCCGGCCGAACAGCATCGTGGCCTGCAGCACGAAGGCGAGCAAGAAGAGCCGCCCCGCACCCATGAGGCCGTTGTTCAGCAGGCTGGCCAGGCTGACGCCAAAAGCCAGGACCAGCGTGATGATCGCGCGCCGCGTGTAGGGCAGGCGGACCCAGCGTGAAAGCCCATAGGCTATGAGGCACAGCACCGCCGCCAGCGTGGCCGTCACCCAGCGAGCATTTGGCCCGGTCGCCAGCCAGGCGGCCGCGACACCGCCCAACAGGCCGCCGATCGCCCAGTTGCGCAGCATCTGCGACAACATGTCGTTGCGTGCCGCCTTGATCGCCTGATCGGCGATGCTGGCGGCGCCCACGGGAGCCAGGGGCTGGGGCGCGGTCGGTGGGATCCCAGGCGCTTGCGGTTCAGTCACCGGTCTGGCCTCCCGAACCGCCTTCGCCTGAGCGCCACCCCGGCGGGTTGAGACGCACCGTCACTTCGGCGCCGCCCAACGCGCGCCCCAGGTTGCGGATCCCGTTTTGCAGAATCAGCTCGGGGCTCAACGAGGCGCGCATCTGATCCGTGATCTCGATGATGAGTTGTTCGCGACGACTGCGGGCCTGGCTTTCATGCACCAGCGCAGCGCTTTCCAGGGCCGTGGCCAGTTGGGCGGCCGCCGTCTCGAGCGCCGCGGTCTCTTGCGGCGTGAGCGGGGATGCGCCTTCGGGAAGATCGAGCTCGATCGTGCCCACGACTTCGTCGCGCATCCGCACCGGCACCCGGATGGTCATGCCGCTCGACGTTGTTTCGGGGCGCAGCATCAGCACTTGCTCGTGAGGCTGACCCTCAGCCCAGGATTGCCAGCCCTGATTAAGGGTGCGCTGATAGAGCCCGCGCACATCGGCCAGGGCCTGTTGCGTGCGCTGAAAGCTCTCGGCGTTCTCGATCGTCACGCTGATCTGGTCGGCCAGGGTCTGCAGGGCCTGTTGGTCGGTGGGGCGGAAGGCGTCTTCGTCGCGGCTGAAGAGCTTGAGGACGCCGATCAAGCGATCACCCACCGCCAGCGGCAGGGCCAGGATCGACTTGACCTCGGGTAGATCCGGGTCCGCCGTGAAATACGTGTCGGCCGAGTCGGCGTAGGCGATGCGCGCCTGCCGGCGTTGGCCGACCCAGCCGACCAGCGAGCGCGATCCGATCACATAGGCCTGACCGCGCGCCAAACGGGCTTCGGCGCCGACGCCTGCAGCGTCGCGCAGGACCAGGCCGGCGCCCTGGGCGTCAACCATGTAGACATCGACATGGTAGAAGCCGAAGCGGTCCTGGATCAGCACCACGGCCTGGCGCAGCAACTCGGGCACATCCCGGATGATGGCGGTCAGGCGGCTGATCTCGGCGGTCGCCTGCAGCTGGGCCGTGCGGCGTTGTACGCGTTGATCCAGCTCGCGCAAGGCGTCCTGGAGCCGGCTGGTCATGGTGTTGAACGCATTGGCCAATTGGCCGCGCTCGTCCTGGGACGTGACTTCGGCCCGGGCGCTCAGGTCGCCTTCGCTGACGCGCCGGGCGACCCGCGCCAGGGCGGAGAGCGGTCGCGTCAGCTGGCGCGCCGACCACCAGGTCGCGACAGCCACGATCGAAGTGAGCGCCAGCGTGATCGCGATCAGGAAGCGGATCTGGTTACGAGCGGCCTGCAGCGCGATCACCTCCGGCTGCACGTAGGCCAGGGTCCACGACGGCAGGCTGCGCAGGGGTGTCAGGGCCGCCAGATAGCGGCCGGTGCCCAGACCGGTGTCGATCGAGCCGGTGTAATACGACGGCTGGTTCGGGAGCTGGCGCGCGCGCAGCAGGCTCTGATACAGCTCGTCGAAGTCGTCGGACGACGTGCGTGGGGAGGTGGCGATGCGTCCCTCGGCCTGGAGCGCCAGGAGGGTGCCGGGATCCGGTCGGACGACGAAACGGGGTCCGTCATCGGGCAGGGGCATGCCGGAGGCCAGCTGCTGGGTATTTTCGTCATACAACATGGCCCAGGATTGGGTGCCGGCGCCGAGCAACTCGTTGTTGCGCTGGAGGAGCCGATCCAGCCAGCTCGCATCGACCAGGGCCACCAGGGCGCCGATCGGGCGTCCATCGTCGCCCGGAACCGGCGCAAAAAAGTACAGCCACCGCAGGTCGGAGCTCTCGTGAAACACACCCTGCGCAAAGGAGCGGTTGCGCTCGATCGCCACCCGGGCCATGTCGGCCGCGAGGAAACGCCCCTGGTCGCGCGTCCCGATCAACTGGCGCGCCTGGGAATCGAGCAACACAAACTCACGCACGAAGGGGCGCGCCTCCGAGGTCTCGACGCCCGCCAACGCGGCGCGCTGCCAGCTGAGCAGCGTCGTCCGGACCTGGTCCTCGCCGCCCGTTTGCAGCGATTCCGGCAGCATGATGAAGTCGTGGATCACAGCCGAGCGCGCCTCGGCACTGACCGCCGAGAGATTGGAGTCGACGAAGTTGTCGACCGATGAGGCGGACTGCAGGGCGGAGGTGTACAGGTTGAGCTTGGCCGAGTTGCGCAAGGCCAGGTCGGTCTGAGAGTTGTTGACGATGCTGGCAGCGAAGACCGGGACCACGGTGATGCTGGCCATCGTGGCCAGGATCTTGACCGTGAGCGACGAGTCACGCATGCGCGTGTACAGCAAGACCGCGCCGGCGATCGTCAGAATGACCAGGACGCTGGGCAGGATGAACTGGGTGAGCGCACCCTCCGGCACCAGGCGGGGCCAGGTCGTGATCGCGTCGAGTCCAAAGTCGATCGCCAACAAAGACAGGCCGCCGATCACACCCAGTGCGATCAACAGGCCGGCCGGCCGACCCGGGCGCATCACCAGGAGCGCAAACAACGCCGTCGTGAACAACTCGGCGATCGCCAGCACGGGTGCGATGTCGCTGACCAGGACCGAGACCAGCACGAACAAGACGGTCTGGGCGATCAACAGCAACCAGGTCGCGGCCTCGTTGTATTTGCGATACGCCAGCCAGACGGCGGCCACCCCGATCACGAGGTGCGCGACCAGGCCCGACGTCATCACGCCGAGGTTGAGCCCGCCGTGCACGCGCCATTGATTGCCCGTGTAAGCCGTCATGGCCAGGGCGATCACGGTCGTCAGTGCTGATAGGAGGAAGGCGCTGCGCTGCCGATTGGCGATCATGCGGCCTCCTCGGGGGACGGGTCCATCGGTTGGGGCTCAGTGCGCGTCCCGATTCGGATAACGGCCTTGCGCGCGTCGAGGGCCAGGCCGAGGACGCGCGCCCCGATCGACAGGATCCGCTCAGGATCGGTGGTCTGGCTGACCTCGCCGGCCAGCGCCACGACGACGTCCTCGACCAGGCGGGTACGTTGCGAGCGTTCGTATTGGCGGCTGTTGGCGACGGCGATCGCCAGATGGTGGGCCACGATCTGATAGGCCGGGAGGTCGGGCGTCCCGAACGCGCCAGTCTGTCGCGCGCCGATCAGGATCACGCCGACCACTTCGTCGCCGAAAAGCATCGGCAGCGCGATCGCTGAGCGCAGCTCGGGCAACTCGGGGAAGGGCGTGTACAGGTTGTCTTCGGAGACATCGGGCGACAGCCGGGGTGCGCGCTCGAGGGCGGCCCAGCCCACGGTCGTGGTGGCGTCGATCGCGAAAGACAGGTTGCGCGCCCGCAGGCGCGAGGTCACGGTCTCGGTGCCGGCGCGGAGATGCAGCCGACCGTCCTGCTCGTCAGGCAAGAAGACGAGGACCGTTTCGACCGGGAAGTGTTCCTGGATCGCGTTGCAGCCTTGCGCCAGGAGGACGGTCAGTCGTTGAGGGGCTGTGGTGGCGGCCAGGACGGCCTCCGCCGCGGCCAGTTGCCCGGCGCGGGCACTCGCCTGGCCCTCGAGGGCCCCGAACTGGCGGCGCAGGTCGGAGGTCAGACGGTTGAAGGCTGTGGCGACGGCGTCGATCTCCTGATCGGTTTGAGGCGGCACCGTTGCGGTCAGGGCGCCGCCCGAAAAGCGTTGGGCGGTCTCCACGATCGTCTGCAGCGGCGCAAGCCGCCGCGTCATCAGCCCCCAAACCGCCACCGCCAGCACCAGCAGCGCCGGCAAAAGCGCCAGCAGGGCCCAAATAGCGGCGCCGGAGAGCGGCGCGACCACGTCCAGGTAACTCTGTTCGACGATCAGGGAGAGGCCCAGTTCTTCACCCAACCACCGATACGCGGCGACCGAGGTTTCGCTCGATTGGGCGCCCGCGAAACGGCCGGAGCCGTCTTCGCCGGCGGTCGCGGCGCGCACGGCTTCGCCGCCCAGCGGCACGGGTGCGGAGCCGTTGGCGCCCAGCAGCGGGTCACCTTCGGCCGTCACCAGGAAGGCGCGCATCGTCGCCCGGGTCTCGGAAAGGCTGCTCACCAGGATTTGCAGATTGGGCACCGACGCCTCGCCGACCAGGGTCCAGGTGTCGGGCGTGTCGGGCGTTTGCACGACGGCTGTGAAGAGCAGGGAGAGTCGGTCGCTGGCCAGGCCGGGCTCATAGCGCGCCGGCGAGACGCCGGTCGGGCGCACGCTCTTCCAGCCGGGGAAGGTCTCACCGGTGATGGTCGCGCGCGTCCGGGAGGCGGCCCAGACCTGGCCATCGCTGGAGCGCACGATCAAGATGGCAGCAAAGGCCGGGTCGTCGTTGACGTGGCCGTCCAGCCAGGTCGTCGCAGCGGCCGGGTTGGGCTCGCCCGGCGTCAGGGCGCCCAGGAGGTCGACATCGTTTGAGAGTGCGGCCAGGGTTCGGGAGCGTTGCTCGACCCAGGCGAGCACGTCGATCCGGCGTAGGTCAGCCAATGACTCGACCTGATGCAGGCTGGCCTGTTCGAGCGCGACCGAGGTGCGCGCGTAGAACACGACGCCGCCCGCCAGTGCCGGCAGCAGCGCCAGAGCGACAAAGATCAGAGATAGGGTGCGACTCAGCCCGCCACGTCGTTGGCGGACCGGGTTGGGGGCTTCGGACACGCGGCCTCCCGCGACGGACTATTGCTCCCAGACCTGCTCGCCGCGTAACAGGCGCCGGATCTGCTCGGGGAAGCGATCGGGGTCCAAGGGCTTGCCGAGGAAGCCGTCAAACCCGGCTTCACGCGCTCGGTTGAGCTGTTCCTGGCTGGCTTCGGCGGTCACGGCCACCACGATGGTGTCCTTGATCTTGGGCGTCGCGCGGACCTTCTTGAGCGCGCCATAGCCGTCTTCGTACGGGAGCCGCAAATCCATCAGGATCAAGTCGATTTTCGGCAATGTATCGGCGAACTCGACCACCTGCCAACCGGATGTCTTCCACTCGCAGCGGGGCACGCCCATGTATGCCAGCATCCGCGCCATCAGCACGAAGTTGGAGACGTTGTCCTCCACGATCAAGATCGTGGCTTCCTTGGGGTCAACCGCAACTCGATTCATGAAGACCAGCCTCCAATGCTGTTCAGGCGCTTGGGGTGCGCGCCAGGTACTCCGCGATCTGGGTCGGCAAAGTATCGACGTCGATCGGCTTCTGAATATATCCGTTGCATCCGGCAGCCAGGCTGCGCTCGCGATCGCCCTTCATGACATTGGCAGTCAACGCCACGATCGGAATGACGTTGAGCCCCGGCGTCGCGCGAAACAACTCGGTCATCGCGTAGCCGTCGACCTCGGGCAGGTTGATGTCCATCAGAACCAGATCGGGTCGACGCTGACGCGCCGCGACCAGACCGCTGGGGCCATCGTTGGCCAGAGTCACGGCGTACCCCTCGGCCTGCAGCACCCGACTGACCAGGATCCGATTGTCCGGGTTGTCCTCGATGTAGAGGATGTTCGCCTTCGGCATGTTCCTGCCTCTCGCTCCTCGTTATTGTAGCCCAGCCTGGGGCGTTTGATCCTCGACCGGTCCCGTAAAAAGATCATAAAAAGCTGACCTTTCGGCGCTACGGGCGCCGCGACGATCACGATCCTCAAACCGTCAGGGTATACAAGAGAAGGGATGGCGGACGTCGGCTTCGCGCCCTGAGCGTCCGGCATCCCTTTCTATGACGTGAGCGGGTGATGGGATTCGAACCCACGATATCTTGCTTGGGAAGCAAGCGTTCTACCACTGAACTACACCCGCCTGTCTCGAACAGGTTGATTATAACGACAGACCGCCCAAACGGGAAGGGCGGGAGGTTGGGAGGAAGAGGAAGATGGTGGAGGGAGGAGGGAGGCCCAGTCCTTCATCCCGCTTGGGTCAGTCTTTGCTACACTTAGATCCGCATGGCACAACTCACCGGCTCGCAACGCGGCGCCTACGTGCAGGCGATGTTCACGCGCATCGCCCACCGCTACGATCTCGTCAACCGTCTGATGACCTTCGGACAGGATCAAGCTCTGCGTGGGCGCGTCATCGCGCTGGCCGAGCTCAAGGCGGGCGAACGGTTTCTCGACCTCGGCACAGGCACCGGAGACCTGGCCTTTGCCGGTCTGCAGGCGACACCGGATTTAGCCCAGGCGGTCGGCGGTGACTTCACGCTCGAGATGATGCGGGTCGGGCGCAACCGCGCCCCCGGTCGTCGAGTGCGCTGGTCGGCGACAGACGCGCTCAACCTGCCGTTCCCGGATCAGACCTTCGACGCCATCACCTCCGGCTACCTGATGCGCAACGTCGGCGACCTTGACCGGGCCTGGGCTGAACAGCTCCGGGTCCTGCGTCCGGGCGGGCGGGTGGTGTGCCTCGATACCACGCCGCCGGCGCGCAACTGGCTGGCGCCCTTCGTGCGTTTTCATATGCGCTTCGTGATCCCTACTCTGGGACGCCTGATCACCGGCGCCAGCGACGCCTACAAATACCTGCCCGAGACCTCGGTCGGGTTCCTGGAGGCCGGCGCCCTCGCCGACCGCATGCGTCGAATCGGTTTCGAGGCCGTGACCTTCGAACGCGCCATGCTTGGCACGCACGCCATCCATTTTGGGCGGCGGCCGCGCTAACGAACACGTCTCATCCCTGCCCCATCCTCTCCATTCAGGGGATCGTAATCGGCTAAGCTCGGGCGGATTATGGCCGGCGAGCCTTATCTCGTTGGCGTCATCGGGGGCTATTATGTTGACTCTTGCGCAGCGGCTCAAAGGTCAAGGCCTGGTGGAGTACGCATTCATCCTGATGTTGGTGGCGATCGTGGTGGTGGTCGTCGTGGCGCTGCTTGGGCCGACTGTCGGGAATATGTACAGCCAGATCGTGGTCAGTATCTAACCGAGCTGGCTTTTTGCTCCAGCACACTCCCACTTCCCTTGGCGCCGACAGCAGGAGGCGAGCCGTCACTGGCTCGCCTCTTCTTGGTAGGGGGCGCCGCTGATCTCCCAAAGGATGATCTCCGGGGGACAAAGAAAGCGCATACGTGGCGCTCCCTTACCCTCCAGGCCCAGACCGCGCGTGACATAAAGCACAAGGTGACCCAGCTGTTTTCGGCCGCTTTCGAGGGCCTTTCCATAAAGCGAGCCAGTCATCAGCGGGCCGAGGCCAGGCAGCCGGATCTGACCGGCGTGGGTATGCCCCGAGAGCTGCAGATCGATGCCCATCTCGGCGGCATCGGGCGCCAGGTCGGGAGAGTGATAGAGCAAGATCGTCAGGCGCTGGTGGACAGCGTCGTCGAGCAGAGCCTGGACCTGCGGCGCATCTTCGAACGGTTTGTGGCTGCAGGCCAGACCGACCACGTCAAAGCGGTGCCCGCCGTGGTCCAGGGTGACGCGCTCGCCGTGCAGCCAGCGCAGCGGCAGCCCTTCAAGCAGGGCGGGCACGACGTCGTCCTTGTCGACGGCCGGGCTGCCGGTCACGGCCAGAACGCCCAACGGGATCGGAAGCCCGCCCAGTTCGGTCAGGATGCGCCGACAATCCGCCTGCGCGATCGGATCATAGATGTAAGACAGGTTGAGGAAGTCGCCGCTGAACAGGACGAGGTCGGGCGCGAGCTGGCGCGTGAGCGCGACGACGTCGCGTTCGCGTTGCGTGATGCGCTCGATGTGCAGATCGCCCAGGTGCAGCACGCGCAGCGGCGGCAGGCCGGGATCGAGCTTGGGGCAGTGCAGCGTTTGATGCGTGACCGTCAATCGGTGTGGCTCGATCCAGAACCCATAAGCCACCAGGGCCGTCCCGATGAGTTGCGCGCCCAGGGCCCAGGCATCCGGCAGAAAGGCAAAGGGCAGGCGCAGAACGCCGAGGATCAAGACATTGGCCTTGGCCGGCCCGTACGAGACGCCGCGGCGCGGCAGCCCCGCCAGCAGCGCCCAATCGCCCAGCATGAACACCCACAGCATCCCGGCCGCGTTCCAATCGGCCCAGGCCGCCGGCAACGCCACCAGAAGCAGCAAACCGACGAACAGCCCGGCCGGCACCTGCTCGAGGTCATCCATGAGATGAAGGATCCGGTCGAGGTCGTTGCCGTGCGTGCCGGGGAAGTGCGTGACGTGGCGAAAGTCGCGTTTCTGGACCATGCGGCCGATCGTAGCATAGGAGTGCTGCCGTTGAAGACCAATCGCAAGCGTCGGGATCGCTCATCATCGTTCCCGGCCTGTACTTTGTCACTGATTGTTTGCACAATGCAACTGTATGAGCTTTGCAGAAGTTGACACCTGTTTTTCGCGGTCCTATACTCACCTCAATCAAATAGTCGACACCCCAGGTGTTCTCAATCCCGGAAGGTTGAGGACGGAAACGGCGAAGCCGGTGCAAGTCCGGCGCTGACGCGCAACTGTAAGTTGGCTGCAAAGTGAGAGCCAACAAGCCAGGTCGCCCGCCTGAGGTGTGTATGCCACGGGCCTCGCTGAAGGGTGTGGATGCCGGCGTCAAATCGACGCGCGATATCTGGATGAACCTCTTGCCGCCCGCAAGGGGTTTTTTTGTTTGTTGCGTCTTGAGGGGGCCTTGGCTTGAGTCAAGGGAGAGGAAGATGAACACGCGGATCGTTTCACTGGTTTTGGCCGGCGCCCTGGTGGCGACCGGTTGCGCACCGGCCGCAACGCCGGTCTCGGAGCCGACGGTCGCCGTCGTGGTTGAACCGACCTCGGCGCCCACCGCGGCGCCTGTCGTCGAACCCACGGCAGCACCGACGCAGGCCCCGGCCGCTGTCGCTCCCGGCGCCAATCTGCGCTCGGGTTGTGTGGATGCTTACGCCGAGGGCGTCGATTACTTCCCCGAGAAGTCGACTGTGATGTTCAGCGCCGGGCTCAGCATCTCGTACTACGCCAACTACAAAATCATCAAGGTCCAGACGCCCTATCCAGGCGCCGAGCCGATCGAGTACGTGCTGGTGCAGTGCGGCACGCCCGCGCCCGAAGGCTATGCCGAAGACCAGATCGTCGAAGTTCCGGTCTCGAAGGTGATCAGTCTGTCGACCACCAACCTGCCGTATCTCGATCGACTGGGTGTGGTGGACACGCTGGTGGCCGTCGACGACGCGACGTTTGCCAGCAATCCGCGCGTCCTCGAGGGCGTTGCCTCTGGCGCGGTGGTCCAGATCGGCGGCGGCCCGCAGATCAACGTCGAGCAGGCTCTGGCGCTCGAGCCCGACGTCGTGTTGGCCTATGGCTCGGGCAGCCCTGAGTTCGACTCGTACCCGAAGCTGATCGAGGCCGGGCTCAAGGTTGTGTTCAACGCCGACTGGCTCGAGACCACCCCGCTCGGACGGGCGGAGTGGGGCAAGTTCGTGGCCGCCTTCTACAACGCCGAAGCCGATGCCGAGCAGGCCTTCGACCGGACGGTGACCCACTACGAGGAGCTGCAGGCCCTGGTGCGCAACACCGACACCAAGCCGAGCGTGCTGATCGGGACGCCCTTCGAGGGCACCTGGTACGTGCCCGGCGGTGACAGCTTCGCCGCGACCTACCTGTACGACGCCGGCGCCACCTATCCCTGGGCCGAGGACGCCTCCACCGGCAGCCTGGGGCTGGCCTTCGAAGCCGTGTTCGAGCGGGCCGGTGAATCGGACATCTGGCTCAATCTCGGCTACGTCAGCGACTTGAAGGGCCTGACCGATCAGGATGCCCGCTTTGCGGAGTTCAAGGCCTTCCAGGACGGCGCCGTCTGGAACAACGACGCCCGGACCTCGGCGGCCGGCGGCAATGACTACTACGAAACGGCGGCGGCCGAGCCCGACGTGGTGCTCGCGGATCTGATCGCGATCCTGCATCCGGATCTGCTGCCGGATCACACGCTGGTGTACTACCGCAAGTTGCAGTAACGAGCAGGTCGAGGCCGGGCGTTGCGCGCCCGGCCTCGACCTGAAAGGTCTCAGGCATGGCGGATCTCACCCTCCCACGTTCACGCAGCGCCACCGTGCGCTGGCCGCGCGCCCTTGGCGTTTGGGGCCTCTTGCTCCTGGCGCTGGCCGGGGCCTTCCTGCTCAGCCTGATGCTGGGCTCGGTGCGCATTCCGCTCTCCGACGTGGCACGCGTGCTCATGGGCGGCGAAGCCCAGCGCGCCTCGTGGACCGACATCATCTGGCTCTTCCGCGTGCCCAAGGCGATCACGGCCGTGCTGGCCGGGGCGGCCCTGGCCGGCGCCGGTTTGCAACTCCAGACGCTCTTCCGTAATCCGTTGGCGGATCCGTATATCCTGGGCGTGAGTTCGGGCGCCAGCCTGGGCGTGGCTGTCGTGATCCTGGGCACGGGGGCCGGCAGCGGCGCCCTGCTCAGCCAGGGCCTGGGCTTCTTCGGTGAACTCAGCCTGGCGGTGGCCGCCAGTCTCGGGGCAGCCCTGGTGCTCGGTGTGGTGTTGGTGTTGATGCGCTGGACGCACAACATGCTGGCGCTGCTTATCCTGGGTTTGATGCTCGGCTATTTGACCAGCGCGCTGGTCAGCCTGCTGGTCTACACCTCGCAACCCGAGCGGATCCAGGCCTTCAGCCTGTGGTCCGCCGGCAGCTTCTCGGGCGTCACCTGGTCGCAGCTGGGCGCCTTCGCGCCGGTCGTGATCGTGGCCCTGCTGGTCGCGCTGGCGCTGCCCAAGACGCTCAACGCGTTGCTGCTGGGTGAGGCGTACGCGCGCAGCATGGGCGTCAATGTGCGCCTGACGCGGCTGGCCGTGATCCTGAGCGCTTCGCTATTGGCGGGCGCGACCACCGCGTTCTGCGGGCCGGTCGGTTTCATCGGCGTGGCCGTGCCGCATGTCACGCGCGCCGTGCTGGGGACGTCGGACCACCGCCAGGTCGTGCCGGCGACGCTGGTCTTCGGTGCTCTGCTGGCGTTGATCGCCGATTTGATCGCCCAACTCCCGGGCAGCCAGGCGATCTTGCCACTCAACACCGTGACGGCCCTGTTCGGCGTGCCGGTGGTGGCGTGGGTGCTCCTTCGCAGCCGCAGCCCGATTGCGTAATTCGCGCTATCCTCATTCTGCCTCGTCAACGGGTGACGCGGCGCAATCGAGACGGTCCGGGCCCGGGCCCCGGCAGGGAGTGTGGGATGCCACGTTTGACCAAGATCTATACCCGCAAGGGCGATGACGGGACCACGGCCCTGGGCGGGGGCCAGCGCGTGCCCAAGAACTCGGCTCGCGTCACCGCGTACGGCACCGTCGACGAGTTGAACTCGATCCTGGGCGTGGCCCTGGCATTCGATCTCGATCCCGAACTCGCGACGATGCTGGCCGTGATCCAGAACGAGCTGTTTCACCTCGGGTCGGATCTGTGCTTCCTCGAAGAAGACAAGACCCGCTTCGCCATCCCGCAGATCGAAGCGCGCCATGTCGAACGCCTCGAGGGTTGGATCGACCAACTCAACGAAGCGGTCGGCCCGCTGGCGAACTTCATCCTGCCGGGCGGCGCGGTCGGGGCGGCGCAGTTGCACGTCGCGCGCACGATATGCCGACGCGCGGAGCGCGACGTGACAACTTTGCACGCGATCGAACCGGTTGGGACGTTCGTGAACGCTTATCTCAATCGCCTGTCGGACCTGTTGTTCGTCATGGCGCGATTTGAGAATCTGCGCAAGGCGCGACCGGAGACGCTTTGGGATAGTCACGTCTAGGGCGTTTTGATCGCTTTCCTGGGATGCAAACGCCGCGGACCTCCGCGGCGTTCTTGTTGTTGAGAGTCGATGATGTTCCTCCTATATCAAAACATCAGGTGCCTCACAGGTGGTCTTTGCCCCTCCTGAACCACCTGGATCTACGGTGTGCCTGCGAAGGACGAGCGGCCGCTCCCTTCCCACTTCGCATCAAGGAGACCAGCATGAATATCTGGAAACTGGCCCCGGTCAAGATCTGGGCCGCACGCGGGATCGGCGCACTGGCGCTGGCCTCGAGCATGGTCGTGGCGCAACCGGCCTGGGCCGACGACTCGGCCACGATCTCGGCGGTCGTGCCGGGCGCGCCCGAGACGGCCTGGATCGCGGTGCAGTGGCAGAACGCGGATTCGACCTGGTCCACCGTCGAGGGCTGGCAGGGCGATCTCGACACCACGGCCTCCGGCATCCCGTACAAACAGTGGACGGTCGCGAGCGAAGACTACGGCAAGAGCGCGTTCCGCTGGGTGGTGTATGTCGAGGAGGGCGGATCGGTCTGGGCCACGAGCGAGTCGTTCAACCTGCCGACCTCGAGCAGTGAGAACGTCGAGGCGACGCTGACGGGTCAAACTGTCGCGTCGTCCGCGCCGGCTGCTTCGGGCGAGCTGTCGGCCTGGACCGAGAACGTTGGCTTCGATGCGGCGGGTGAAGTCGTCGCCCGGATCACGATGCTGCTGGGCCAGGCATCGCCGGCGACGTACGTCGGCGTGCAGTACCTGGATGCAAACGGCATCTGGCAAGACGTCGATGGCTGGCAGACGAGCGCCACGATCAACGCCGATGGCCTGGCGGTGGTGCAGTGGGGCGTCGCGGCCTCCAGCTTTGGCCAGGGCCCGCTGCGCTGGATGGTCTACGCGGAGCGGGGCGGCGCTGTGGTCGGCTTCAGCCCGACCTTTGACCTGCCGACCGACGTGGGCATCGACTTCGTCATGCACCTCTCGCGGTGAGCGCGGATCGTTTCGCAACAATCGAATCGGCGCCGCTGCGACTCGGGCCCAGGCCCGGATCGCAGCGGCGCTTTGCCTGGGTTGATGTCGTCGCGGGTTGGACTTCAGGTTAGAAAATGAACGCGAATCGGCTCGGCGCGTTTTTGGAAGGCCCTTATTTTCTCGAGAATCGCGGGTGGACCTGTCAGGTCGAAGGTTAGAATCGACCCTAGCGGCCGTATAGCTGCCGATACATCTCGAAGAAACCAAACGTGGTGGTGACGTAGCCCTTGGCATCCGGGAGGCGGATGACCTCGACGAACAGGTCGGGGTCGCCGCCGGCCAGATCTAGCCAGCGCTGGGCGTTGCCGGGCCCGGCGTAGTAGCCGGCCATCACCACCGCGGTGTCGGGTTGAACCTGGGTCGCCACGAAGTGCAGGTAATAGGCGCCCATCCGGATCGACTGGCTCGGCTTGAAGAGATCCTCGAGCACGAAATCCTCGAGGGCCAGGTCGCGCGCGATCTGCTCGGCGGTCGTCGGAATGATCTGATTCAACCCGCGCGCATCGGCGCTCGAGTACGCGTACTTCCAGAAGAACGACTCGATCCGCATCTTGCTGTACAGCGCAAACGGGTGTTGCTCGAACTCGGCGCCGGCCTGCTCGACCAGATCCAGGAAGGGCACCGGGAAGCGCAGGCGCTGAAACAAGCGCGGCCCTTGCGTTGTGTCGACCACGCCCGCCAGATCGAGCACCTGGCGCGCGCTGCGGATCGCGATGTCGTACAGTCCGCGCGCATTCATGTCCAGCGCGAGTTGGGCCACCGCCCAGGCATCGTTCCAATACGCCTGACGCAGCGCCTCGAACTCGGCGTGCGCCTCCTGCTCAAGGCCAAGCCGCCAGAGCTCGCGACCGCGGGTGTAGCGGCCGTCGGCGCGCACCGACTCGCTCAGTTCGGTCACGCTGCCGGGCGTCGAGGTGTCGACCGGGAAGTGTTCGTTCATCCAGGCGTCGGCCTCGACCCGATCGGCGATTTCGTCGCTGCTCCACACGACCGCGGCCGGCGGCGCGAACGGCGCGATCCCGGCGCTCAGCTGGCCGGCCCGCAATCCGTAGTAGTCATCGGGCGCCAGGGCGGCAGCTTTCGCCCAGGCTTGCTGCGCGCCGGTCGGGTCGGCCTGCGACGCGCGGGCTTTTCCAACCCAGAGCCAGCCCCGGGCGTGTTGGACGGCGTCGGCCCCCAGGGTCGTGGCGCGCTCGAACCAGGTCTGGGCCTCGGCCCAGCGCGCCTGACGGACGAGCACGACCCCGGCCTCGTTGGCGGCGTTGGCGGCGAGGTCCGAGCCCGGGTATTCCTCGGCCAGACGTGACCAGAGCGTGACGGCGCAGGCCAGATCGTCATTGCGCTCGCAGAAGCGGGCGGCGCGATCGAGCGCGCGCGGGGCTTCGGCGGCCTCGGGCGCGGCCGCGACGAAGGCCGTCAGGCCCTGCACATCTTCGGGGAAGGGGGCGAGCTCACCGATCTCGAGGTGGGCCTGACCCCAAAACTCGGAACCCGGCAGGGCGGCTACGTCGGCCGGCGCCACGCTCGTGATCTGGCGGTAGGCCTGCAGCGCGTTGGCGGGATCGTCTTGGGCCGCATAGGTGCGCCCGAGGTAGAACCAGGCCGCGAGGTGGCCGGGTTGTTCGGCCAGGATGCGTTCGAAGGCCGCGATCGCCGGAGCGTAGTTGCCGGCATTGAGATTAACCAATCCGCGTTGCAGGTCGTCGACCGGAACGCCGGCCTCGACCAGGGCGCGCAAGGCCTCGAACGTGACCGGCGCATCAGGGTAGGTCGCCACCGCCTCGAGGTAACGTTGGTGCGCGGCGTCGACGTCACCGGCGGTTGCCAGGGCCTGCCCGGCCAACACCAGGGCGCGCGCCTTGCGCCAGCCCGGACTGTCGGAAGCCAGGATGGCATCGTACTCGGCCAGCGCGCCGTCCCGATCGCCCGAGCGGAGCAAGGTCGCCGCCAGGGCCTCGCGCAGATCGCCGGCCGAATCGGCCCGGGGCGCGGCGGCGGCGGCCTGCCAGGCCACCGCTGCCGCTGCGTCGTCGTTGAGCGCGGCGGCGCTTTCGGCGATCCGCTCCTGCACATAGCTGTCGATCACGCCGGGGCGCAGGGCCAGATACTGACGATAGCGTGCCAACGCCGCGGTCCACTCGCCGTCACGGCGCGCCAATTCGCCCAACCAGAACACGGCGGCAGCAGCGGTTTCGGTGTCGCTGACCGTGCCGATCGGGGGCGCGGCGGCGGCGCCCTCGAGGTCGAGCGAGGTCACGCCCAGCGCTGTAGCCGTCGACGAAAACACGTCGGCGGCCGCGGCTGTCTCGCCGGTGGTCAGGAGGGCACGGCCGAGCCCGATCCGGGCAGCGCCGTCCGCGGGATCCTGCGTCAGCGCAGCCTGATACAACGCGATGGCGACGGCGCCATCGCCACTGTAAAGCGCAGCCTCGGCCTGGGTCTGCAGGTCGATTGGGGATGGCGTCGCGGAGGGCGCGGGGGTCAGGGTGGGCGCCGCCGTGTAGGTCGGGGGCACCGTGGGCGACGGTGGCGCTGTGTTGCAGGCCACCAGCGCGCCGGCCAGGGCCAGCAGCACGACCTGCCTGTGCGGTGTAGGCATGGGAATCATCGTATCACGCTCGCTGAAGCGGGCTCGGGAATTCTACGGAGAGCGGAAAGCATTGGGCGCAGAGTGTTCATAGCTCCCGGTGCCTTGCAGCCTGCGGCCAGCCTGTTATAATCCCCGCGTTCCACACGGGCGCTCTCCATTTGAGGGCGCCTTCATTGTGTAAGGTGCTTGACTATGCGCGTGTTGTGTACCGGCTCGATCGCCTGGGATTACTTGATGACCTTCCCAGGCTACTTCCACGAACATATCCTGCCGGATCGACTTGAGAAGATCAGCGTCAGCTTTCTCGTCGATGGCATGACCCGGCAGCGCGGCGGGATCGGGCCCAACATCGCCTATACCCTGGCCTTGCTCGGGGGTGACGCGCATCTGCTCAGCACGGTCGGCGAGGACTTCACCGACTATCGAGCCTGGCTCGAGCAGCATGGCGTCCACACTGAACATGCCAAGGTCATTGCCGGCACCTTCACGGCCTCGTTCTTCTGCAACACCGATCGCAACAATGCCCAGATCGCGTCGTTCTTCCCGGGCGCGATGGCGCTTGCCGGCGTGCAGTCGCTGCATGACGTCGACCCGTTGCCGGATCTGGTCGTGATCTCGCCCTCCGCTCCGGATGCCATGTCCAAGTTCGTCAAGGAAGCGCGTGAGCTTGGCATCCGGTATCTGTACGATCCCAGCCAGCAGCTGGCGCGGATCACGCGCGAGGAACTTATCGAGGGCGTGGACAGCGCCTGGATGCTCGTGGTCAACGACTACGAGGCCGGTCTGATCGAGAAGATGACTTCGTTGTCCGAAGAACAGCTGGCCGCGAAGCTGCCCGTGCTCGTGATCACGCGGGGCGCGGAAGGCGCGACGATCTTCGCCGACGGCGTGCGCACCGACATCGTCGCCGTTGCGCCCAAGGAAATTGTCGATCCGACCGGTGTCGGTGACGCGTTCCGGGGCGGGCTGCTGCGCGGTGTGGCGGCCGGGTGGCCGTGGGCCCTGTGCGGCCAGGTCGCGTCGTTGGCTGCCACGTACTGCCTCGAGAAGAACGGTCCTCAGAACCACCACTACAGCCAGGCCGAGTTCTTGACCCGCTTCCGCCAACACTTTGACGACGGCGGCCTGTTGAGTGAGTTGTTTTAATCGGATACCACCGCGACAATAAGTGTCCCGTCGGGGCGGGGTGTGGCCCCATCCCACGGGGCACCCGCTTTCCGCGGCAGTTGCCCCTTAAGGGGCAGATCTCAGGAGAACCAGCATGACGATCGAGCACGATATCAAAGATGCCAAGTTGGCCGAGGGCGGCCGCTATCGCATCGAATGGGCCGGCACCGAGATGCCGGTGCTCAAGCAAATCTATGAACGCTTCAAGGTCGAGCAGCCGCTCAAGGGTCTGCGGGTCAGCGCCTGTCTGCACGTCACGGCCGAGACCGCGAACCTGATGCGCACGCTGCAGGCCGGCGGCGCCGACGTGGTGTTGTGCGCGTCGAACCCGCTCTCGACCCAGGACGACGTGGCCGCTTCGCTCGTCGTGCACGACGAGATCCCGGTTTACGCCATCAAAGGCGAAGACAACAAGACCTACTATAAGCACATCACGGCCGCGCTCGATCACAAGCCGCACATGACCATGGATGACGGCTGCGACCTGGTGAGCACGATCCACAAGGACCGCACCGAGCTGATCCCCAACATCGTCGCCGGCACCGAGGAGACCACGACCGGCGTGATCCGTCTGCGCGCGATGGAAGCGCACGGCGTGCTCAAGTTCCCGGTCATGGCCGTGAACGACTCGGCCACCAAGCACTTCTTCGACAATCGCTATGGCACGGGCCAGAGCACGATCGACGGCATCGTCCGCGCGACCAACGTGCTGCTCGCGGGCAAGACCTTCGTCGTCGCCGGCTACGGTTGGTGCGGCCGCGGCCTGGCCTCTCGCGCGCGCGGCATCGGCTCCGACGTGGTCGTGACCGAGATCGACCCGCTCAAGGCCCTTGAGGCCGTGATGGACGGCTACCGCGTGATGCCGATGGCCGAGGCGGCCAAGATTGGCGACGTGTTCTGCACCGTCACCGGCGATATCCACGTGCTCGACAAGCACCACTTCGAGACCATGAAGGACGGCGCGATCGTGGCGAACTCGGGCCACTTCAACGTCGAGATCAACATCGACGCGCTCGAAGGCCTGTCGACCGGCAAGAAGCGCGTGCGCGAGTTCGTCGACCAGTACACACTCAAGGATGGCCGACGCATCAACCTGCTCGGCGAAGGGCGCTTGATCAACCTGGCGTCGGCCGAGGGGCACCCGGCCAGCGTGATGGATATGTCGTTCGCCAACCAGGCTCTGGGCGCCGAGTACATGGTCAAGAACGCCAAGGACCTCGGGCCCAAGGTCGTCACCATCCCGGATGCGATGGACCGCGAGATCGCGCGGCTCAAGCTCCAGGCGATGGGCGTGTTCGTCGATACCCTGACTGCCGAGCAGGACAAGTACCTGAACTCGTGGGAAGAGGGAACCTAATCCATTCGCTATTGGGTCATTGGCTATTGGAAGAAGCTTCCAATAGCCAATGACCCAATAGCAATTGGCCAATATCCAATGTTCTGTTATCGCCACCCCGACCGGCCCGCGATCGAGCAGTGCGAGACCTGCGGACGGCCGGTGTGCGCCGCCTGTCTGTGGTACACCGAGGATGGCGAGCGGCTGTGCGAGGAGCACGCTGCGGGGCGCAAAGCCACGGGCGAGCCGATCGTGCCCCCTGAGCGTTACGTTGAAGCCCACGACGACGCTCAGGCCGATGCCTTGCGGGGAGCGCACACCGCCACAGCCCCGTATCAGGGAAACACGATCGACGTGCTCGCGCTGGTCGCGGCCGTGGTTGGTGTCGTGGCTTTCAGCCTCAACTTCGGCGGCATCTATGTCCTGCCGATCTTCGGCCTGGTGCTCGGCGCGCTCGCGGTGCTGCAGGCCGGCCAATCGCTCAACCGCAAGCGCACCGCCACGTTGGGGTGGATCGCGCTGGGCGCTTCGGTGGTCGGCATCGTCTTTTGGCTCGTGATCTTCTTCAGTTGCATCGGGCTGACGTTTCTGCCGATCTTCTTCAGCAGCATCCTCAACCCCAACAACCCGCCGATCTATCCGACCAGCGCGCCGTACTTGACCCCGACGCCATAGGAACAGAACCAGCCGAAGACAAAAGCCGCGCTCACTGGCGCGGCTTTTTGTGTTCGAGATCGGAGCCCGGTCAGGGGGTCGGCGTATCGGTGACGGGCAGGGGGATGACCTGGATGGTGACGAACACCGTCTGGCCGAACGTCGCGCCATCGGGGGCGCGGGCCTGCCAGCGTCCGGTGTACGAGCCCGGCAGGTCC
Source organism: Anaerolineales bacterium (assembly GCA_016789175.1). Lineage (GTDB taxonomy): Bacteria > Chloroflexota > Anaerolineae > Anaerolineales > UBA6663 > UBA6663. Next base: position 1,599 of record JAEURK010000390.1, on the reverse strand, counting down.
GGGGCGCGCAACTCCACCTCCCACACGCCTTCGGCCCCGGCGCGCGCCGGGAAGATCGCGGCCTCGGTCGCCGGTCCCATCGGCTCACCGTTGGTGAGCACGATCGCGTAGTCCGGCCCCCAATCGCACGTGCCGGTGTTGCGCATCAGCCAGCGTTTGGCAAACACCTGGCCCGGCAGATACTGCGCGCCGTCCGGGACCGTCACGTCGGCCACGAACTCTGCGTTGTTCGTGCAGGGGCCGCCCAGCGTCGGCGCCAGCGTGACCACCGGGGGATGGGTCGGCGTCAGGGTGAAGATCGCCTGAGCGGGATCCGGGGTTTCTGTGAAAACCGGGCCCAACGTGGCGGTCGCAGCCGGGGTGCGGGTCGACGGGAAGATCGTGGGTGTGCGCGTTCCGCCCGGGGCGCAGGCCGCCAGCGCGAGCGCCAGTATCGCGGTAGCCGGAAAACCGACCGAAAGGGCGACCCTTGTGGCCACCCGCCCGTTACGCATCGGCTTCGGGCGAGTCGTGGTGATGCCCATGGTGGTCGTGCCCGGCGCCCAGGACGTCTTCAGGCTGATCCCAGGCCCACAGTTCGATCGGGTTTCCCTCGGGATCTTGGAGCCGGGCAAAGCGTCCGTAGTCGGCGGTCATACGTTCGATGCGCTCGCCCTCGGCCTCCAGGCCGCGCAGGAACTGGTCGAGGTCGTCGACGCGATAGGTGACCATCAGACCGCGCCCGCCGGACGTCAGCGGCGATCGGGCCGGGAAAATCGCGAACTGAAACGTCAGGCCGGAGCGGGGATCGTCGATCTCGCCATACCAGTTGTCGTCGTCGAGATTGTGCAGGGTAGCGAGCCCGAGCCGCCGTTCATACCAGGCGGCCAGGGTGGCGGGGTCGTTGGCAAACAGAACGATGGCGTTAACGCCCAGGATGCGAGCCATACGCCCATTATGCCCGCATCGAATCAGATTGGCAAAGCCGAGTCCTTGGTGGGGAGGGCGAGGTGCGGGGTGAAAAGCGTGTTGCGACTTCGGATCAAAGCGCGGTGGTGTTACGCGCCCACACCCGGCACGTCATCGCACGCGCCGGACCCACTCCTCCTTGAGCGTAAGGTTGCGGAGCTCAGCCGGATCCTTGAGCGCCAGGAAATCGCTGACCAGGCGGTTGAAGCGCGCGGTCTCGTCGAGCATCGGAAAATGGCGTGACTCGTTCAGGGCGACGCCGTGCACGTTCGCGCCCAGGGCCTCGATCACGCTGTCTCCGGGAGCGCTCACGAGCGTATCGCGCGCGCCATGCGCCAGCAGGACGGGCTGGGTCAGTTCGCTCAACAGCCGGGCCATCTCGGCCGAGTGCAGCGCTTCGACGCTGGTCGCCACCGCGGCGTGATCGGTCTTGGCGGTTTCGCGCACGATCGGGTCGAGGTGCGGGCCGCGTTCGATGAACGTCTCGATCAAGGAACCCGGGGGCGTCTCGAGCAGGCGACCGTTCAGGTCGGCCGTGTCGATCGGCAGGCCGACCAGCAGGGCGCGGTCGGCCAGGGTCGGGTACAGGCGGCAGAGCAAGGCCACCACGGCGGCGCCAAGGCCATGACCGATGAAGGCGGCTTTGATGAT
>JAEURK010000357.1 GCA_016789175.1 Anaerolineales bacterium | reverse complement strand
ACGACCCGGCTGCCGTGTATGGCAAGCGCGTCCTGGTGATCGAAGACGGGCCGACCCTGACCCACGGCGAGATGGCGTACGGCGCCGGTTGGATGGCGGCCCGCCGTTTCGGCGCGGCCGAGATCGTCGACCCGCGTCCCTTTGCCGTCGGATCGATCGCCGAGACGTATCGGAAGTACCCGACGACGGGCGCGGTGCTTCCGGCGATGGGCTACGGCCCGGCCCAGGTACAGGAACTTGAGGCCACCATCCGGGCGACGCCGGCCGACCTGGTGCTGGTCGGCACCCCGATCGACCTGCGCCGGATCCTCAAACTCGATCGGCCGGCCCAGCGCGTGCGCTACGACCTGCAGGAGATCGGGCACCCGACCCTGGCGGATGTGCTGGCGAAGCGCTTTGGGAAACAGTAGGTAGAAGAAGCGGGAGGAGGGATGAGGGCCACGAGACGCTTGACGCGCGATCAGCGTTCCCTTGTCCCGCCTCCCTCTTCCCGCTTCAGCAGCGCGACCACTTCATCATCACTGACCTGATCGAAGTCCTCATACCATGCGCCGACGGCGTGAAAGTCGGCGGGCACCAGGGGGCAGACCCATTCATCGATCAGCGCGGACAGCGGCTCGACCACGTCGGCCGCACAGACCGGCACGGCCAGGGTGATACGCGCGGGTGCGTGCTGCTTGAGCGCCAACAGCGCCGCCTGGACCGTCGCACCGGTGGCGATCCCGTCGTCGATGACGATCACGGGGCGGCCCTGAAGGGCGAGCGGCTCGCGGCCGGTCGCCGCACGGTAGAACGCCAGGCGGGCTTCGACCTCGGCCGTCGCCCGCGCCACCAGGATGTCGATCTGCGCCCGCGTCAGGCCAAAATGACGCGCGGCACCCTGGTCGACCACGACCACCGATCCCGAACCGACAGCGCCGATCGCCAACTCGGGTTGCAGAGGATGAGTCAGCTTGCGAGCCACGAGGACGTCGAGGGGGAGCGTGCACGCCCGGGCCACCGGCGCGGCCACGATCACGCCGCCGCGCGGCAGGCCGAGCACCACAGTCGCCGGATCGACCGGTTGCAAGAGCAACCGGGCCAGGATCTGGCCGGCATCGACTCGATCACGATACACCGGACGGCCATGGGCGGTCACGGCTTCATCGTACACCCATCGGCCGGTACCCGGTCGGGGCTTCGCCTGGGCGAGTGCAACATGCGAGTCAACACGAGCAGTGCCCCATGTTTCACGACTGGAAGCCACTGTCCAGCCCTGTTGGGAGTAGACCCTCGCACCCTCTCGTTTGCGCGGAACTGTTTCCCGGCCGTGGCCGAGTGGAATCCAAGAATGGGTTGGGCTGGCCCTGGGTCAGTCGGGCCCGAGTTCGGGCAAGACCGTCGGCGCGCCGGCGCGAAAGAGCTCCCAGTCTTCGGGGGTGTCCAGGTCAAGCTGCAAACCGGGCCGCTCGACGATATGGGGTGTGATGCCGTTCCAGGTCAGCTGCTTGAGATGCCGCTCGAAGCTGCCGGCGCCAAACGATACTTCCAGGATCTGCGGTGGCCGGACGAACACGCCGTTGGTGCCCTGATGATGTCGATCGGGCGCGAGACAGGCCGCTACGTCTTCATTGGCCGGCGCGATCAGGGCAGCAACATCCTCCGCCGAAAGCAACGGCAGATCGGCCGGGAGCACCAGCACGCCGCTCGCCCCAAATGAGCGCGCCACCTCGATCGCGCGGCGCAGCGCAGCGTTGAGCTCGGGCTGACCGGATTCCGAGACGGTGTTGGCCTCATACATCCGCGCCAGCGACAGCACCGCCGGGTCACGGCTGACGACCAGCGTGCGCGTGACGGCCGGGGTGTTCTGTAACACCCCCAGCGTCTGGGCCAGCACGGCTCGACTGAGCGCCACGCGTTGTGGGGGCTCCAGGACGGGCGCCAGGCGGCTCTTTGCTAATCCAAAAGGTTTGACGGGGACGATCGCCCAGAGGGTCATTGCGCGTGAGAGTCTAACACGGGACCGGCGACCGACGCATCCTACCCACTCCGCCCAAATACCTCCAACACGGCCGTCGCCAGCGCTGCGCGCTCGGCGTCGGTGCGCATCACACTCGCGGTGACCAGGGCGCGCAGGCCGAGCGCCTCGACCGCGGGCGCCAGGTCCGCGTCGACCGTATCGAGCACGAAGCCTGCGGCCAGACCGACGAAATACCGGGCCACGCTCAGGGCGGAGACGTCGTGGCCAAGTTCGCCCAACAGTTTCGCGGCCGGGCCCTTGATGGCCTGTCCGCCCACGATCGGGCTCACCGCCACAACCGGCCGGGCCTGCACCGCCGCGCGCATTCCGGGCACTGCCAGGATCGGGTCGATGCTTAAGAACGGGTTCGACGGGCAGATGACAATCAGGTCCGCCTCGGCCAGCGCGCGCCGAACCTCTGGCGACGGCCGGGCCGTTTCGGCGCCGGCGAAGCGGATCGCGGTCGCCCGCGGCGCGCAACGCTGCGCGACGAAGTACTGCTGAAAGGCGAGCTCGCCCACCTCAGTGTCGACCCGAGTCCGGACCGGTTCATCGCTCATCGGTAAGACCCGCGGGCCGATCCCCAACGCGGTGCACAACTCACGTGTGACCGTCGTCAACGAGGCGCCCTGGCGCAGCCGCTCGCTGCGCAACACATGCGTGGCCAGGTCGCGGTCTCCCAGGTTGAACCAATCCGGCCCGCCGTAGGCGCGCACCGTCTCCATGAAGCGCCAGCCTTCGTCGGCTCGGCCCCAGCCGGTCGCCGGGTTGGCGACGCCGGCCAGGCCGTACATCACCGTGTCGAGGTCAGGCGAAATCGAGAGACCCAAATGTTCGAAGTCATCGCCAGTGTTGACCACGATCGTCAGGCGCTCGGGCGGCAGCACCAGCGCCAGGCCATGCGCGAGCTTGGCCCCGCCAACACCGCCGGCCAGGGCTACTACGGAAAGTGAGGGAGTCGTCATGTCGATCTAGTCCAACAACCACAGGATGCGCGAGTCGATCGGCGCGCGGGCAGCCGGCCGGCCGGTGTTCGCGGGGTACCCCAGGGTCACCAGGGCCTGCGGCTCCCAATCGGCCGGCAGGTCGAGCGCGGCGCGGACCGTATCCTGGCAGAACAGCGGCGCGCACATCCAGGCCGCTCCAAGCCCGCGGCCGGATGCTGCCAGCAACAGGTTTTGGAGCGCGGCGGCCGTCCCCTGCAAGGCCAGCTCGCGCTCGGCCGCCGCGCGGCGCGCATCGGGATAACGATCCATGTCGGCCAGCGAGAACCCGGCCAGGATGACGGCCGGCGCTTCAGTGATCCGGGCCCGAGAACGGGCGACATCCGCGGCGACGGCTTCGGGCGGGTCACCATCAGCCAGGCGATCCACCGTCAGGCGCGCGCCCATGGCGTCAGCCAGACGGGCGCGTGCGGCCGGGCCGAGCACCGCGAAGCGCCACGGCTGCCGATTATGGGCCGAGGGCGCCCAGCCGGCAGATTCGAGCACCTCCCGCAGGAGCGCCACCGGCATTGGCTCGGGTCGATAGCGCCGGATCGACCGACGCGCGCGGATCGCGGCTTCGATCGATGTCGTCATCGCCGCTCAGCCGTTGCTCTGCAGCCGGGTCGGCTTGATGCGATAGGTGACGCGCGTCTCGCCCCGATAGAACGGATAGAGCTTGTCGAGGTACTTCTGGCTGAGCGAGTCGATCACGGCGCGTGCTTCAGTCTCGTCCTCGGCGACTACCTCGCCCTTGAGCTGCAGATAGCGATACGGATCCTGCGGGTCACTGATCGCCACAGCCACGACCGGGCGACGGCGCAGCACGTTGTCCTTCACGCGCCCGCGCGCGGTGTTGACGATCAGGCACTCGCCGTCCCAATCGAACCAGACCGGCGTCACCTGGGGCGAGCCGTCCGAAAGCGTCAACGCCAGATTCGCGAAGGCGCGTTTCTCGCGGGTGAGCAGATCGGCCATGTTGGCGGGAATCGTTACGGTCATCAGCATCTCCTGGTTGTCAGTGATCAGCGGGCGGGAAGGTTGGCGACAGACGGGGTGTGGCAGGGGCACGGCCGCGCCCTCGGCACACCCCGGTAGCGACTATGACTCCCGCTGGCGCTGAACCGTCACTGTGTGTTACCGAAACAGATCGAGCGACTTCGGACGGTACAGCTCCTGAGCCGTGCCTTCCCGCAGTGTATACGGCACGCCCCGGATATGCACGACCGGCCGACCTTCATCGGCCTGCCCCATGACGATCGAGGCCGCCGCCGCCAACTCATCGGCCAGGCCGACCTGCGTGATCTGCAGAGCGTGGTCGAACAGATCGGGTTTACCGCGCAGGTCGAGCAAGGCCGGAACGCCGGCGGCGCCGATGGCCACGCCCAGGGTGCCCATGCGCCAGGCGCGGCCGTGCGAGTCGTTGATGATCACGCCGATCGCGGCGCCATAGGCGGCGCCGAGCGCCGAGCGCAGGGCAGCGCAGGCGCCGTCGGGGTCGGCCGGCAGGCACAGCAGCACCTCTTCGCCGGGCGGCGCTTCGACGTTCGAGCGGTCGACACCGGCGTTGGCGCACACAAAGCCAAGGCGGTGTTCGACGATCAGCGTATTGGGCCGCGCTCGCAGCACCTCGCGCGATTCACGTAACACGACCTCGACGAAGCGCGCGTCTTTCAGCGTAATCTCGGCCAGTTCAAGGGCCTGCTCGGAGGCCGTGACGTCAGCCAGCCGCACCAGGCGGCCCTCGGCTTTCGACACGATCTTCTGAGCGATGACAAGGATATCGCCATCCTGCAGGGTCAGACCGGCGCGATCAAGCCCGGCTCGGATCAGACCGGCCAGGTCGTCGCCCGTCTGCACCAGCGGGAGGCCGGGCAACGGGGTGAGGGTGAGCATGAGGTTATACGACGCCGCGATGGCGCAACTCAAGCATGGTTTGCGGCGCCACGCCCAGATCGCGCAGCACTTCGCCGGTGTGTTCGCCAACCCGTGGCGGCGGCAGCCGATACTCGGACACGGACTCGCTGAGCCGCACCGGGCTGGCCAGCGACCGGATCTCACCGGCCGACGGGTGTTGCATCGAGACGACGTTCCCGCGCGCCAGGTATTGCTCATGCGCGAGCACGTCGGCCGGGCTGTTGATCGGCCCGCACGGGATCTCGGCCTCGCGCAAGCGCGCGAGCAGGTCGTCGGCCGTTTGCGTTGCCAGGCGGGTCTCGATCAGCGTTGCCAGCTCAGCCCGGTGGGCGAGACGCGCAGGGTTAGTCGCAAAGCGCGGGTCGTCGCGCACCTCGGGCCCGAGCGGCACCACTTCGCAGAATTGAGCCCACAACTTGTCTGAACCGACGGCGATGATCACGTCGCGATCGGCGGTCTTGAAGACCTGATAAGGCGCGATGCCCGGGTGGGCGTTGCCGAGCGGCTGCGGTGCGCGGCCGGTCGCGAAGTAATCGCCGGCCAGGATGGTCAGATAGGCGGCTTGCGATTCGAGCAGGCTGGTGTCGACGTGCTGGCCCTGGCCGGACGCATCCCGCGCGCGCAACGCGGCCAACACACCGATCACGGTGTAGAGGCCGGCCGTCATATCCGCCAGCGGCACGGGATAACGCATCGGCACCGTCTCGGGCGTGCCCGTCAACGCCATCAGCCCGGCCTCGCCCTGCGCGACCAGGTCGTAGCCGGAGCGGCCCGCGTATGGGCCGGTGCGGCCATAGCCGGTCACCGAAGCCACAATCAGGCGCGGATGGCGCGTGTGCAGGGCCTCCCAGTTGAGGGCAGCCCGTTGCAGGCTCTCCTCACGCGGAATGTTGAGGATCACGACATCGGCCGAGACCAGCAACGACTGCAGCAGCGCCCGCCCCTCCTCTTTTTGGATGTTGAGGGTCAGACTGCGTTTGTTGCGATTGGTCGCCGCGAAATAGGCGCTCTCTTCACCGGGGAGGCGGGCGCCCCACTGTCGGGCCTGATCCCCGACGCCCGGGCGCTCGATCTTGATAACGTCCGCTCCGAGGTCGCCCATGAGCATGGCGGCGTACGGGCCGGCCAGCGCCTCCGCAATTTCGATGACCCGAATGCCCTCTAGCACTCCCATCAGCGTCCCTCTCTTAGTCCCGATTTAGTGTCGTTCTTACTTGCGTCCAAGCCTGGGGCCTGAGTATTATACGCAACCCGTTCTAACCGGGATAGCGCATTGGTTTACCGTTTTCGAACACAAGGAGAAGAGATGACGTACCCACGCCTGAAATTGGCCTCAACGGCGCTTGCGACGGCCGCGCTCCTGGCGGCCTGCGCCGGCGCCGCGCCCACGACGGCGCCGGCAACCACCCTTCCCTCGACCGAGGTCGCCCCAACCGCAGCTGCACCGACCGAAGCCGTGCCGACGGCGACGACCGGGGCCGACGCGGCCCCAACCGCGGCAGCCGAGGCGACCGCCGTCGAAGGCATCACGCTGACGGGTCTGCAGACCTATGCCTTCGATCCGTCGCAGAGCCAGGCCAGCTATTCGGTGGAGGAGTATTTCCTGCAGGAGAGTAATCGGCTCGGGACCGCGGTGGGCGTGACCAGCGCCATATCGGGCGAGTTGCAGCTCAACTTCGACGAGCCTGCGGCCAGCCCGCTCGGCACCGTCACGGTCGACATCAGCCTGCTGGCGAGCGACAGCAACATGCGCGACAACGCCATCCGCCGCCAGTGGCTCGAGTCGTCGTCGTTCCCGCTGGCGACCTTCACGGCCACCGCGATCGACGGCCTGACCGCCGCCCCGGCCGATGGCGAAACGGTCACTTTCAGGCTCAGCGGCGACATGACCGTGCGCGAGGCCACGCTGCCCGTGACCTGGGACGTGACCCTGACGCGGACGGGTGAGACTCTGAACGGCACGGCGACCACGTCTATCATGATGGCCGACTTCGGCGTCCAGCCGCCTAGTAATCCGTTCATCTCCGTCACTGACGGAGTGACCCTCACGCTGGACTACGTGCTGCTACCGACCGGCTGAGCACCGCCCCCTCCGTTCGACAGAGACACGGCCGGGGCCTTCAGGGCCCCGGCCGTGTCTCTGGAGTTTGTCGGGCAACAAAAGGCCGCCAAGTGTGCAAGCGCGAGTTGATGCTGTTGGCGAACCTCAGTCGTCGAAGCGGCACGACCTTTCGGGCCACAGTGTCATCCTGAGGGCCAACCAACGAGGACCGAAGGGGCGCTGAATGAGCCCGCGGCATGAATGCCGCGGGCTCATTCAGCAAGTCTGCTCACGAAGTCGGCTGGCCCTCAGGATGACAAGAACGCTAGGGTCTGGGTTCGCCAACAGCGTCACGAGTTGCCAGCGGTCATTTTTTGCCACGGATTTCGCCGATTACGCGGATTTGAACAACGGGAGCCCTAACGGCAACGGTCCCGCTTCTTTCCGCGCAATCCGCGCAATCCACGGCCAGAATCTGGGCCTGACAACGCCGGATGCTGGGGCATCCGATTGCCCGTGCACACGCCGCCAAACGCGCTGACCGCTAATCCGCGGGTCGCCCGGATCGGGTGATCCGCCCGCCCCCTTTGGAACAACCCCGGAACCGGTCATTTCACAGTTTGCACGCCGGCTGTATAATGCCGTCACCATACCAGAACTGAAAGGGAAAAGGGAAGACACATGGCCAGCGTAACGTACGAACACGTGGATAAGAAGTTCGGAGACAACCACGTCCTCAAGGACCTCAATATCGCCATCACGGATAAAGAGTTCCTGGTGCTTGTTGGCCCGTCGGGCTGCGGCAAGTCCACGGCGCTGAGGTGCCTGGCAGGGCTCGAGGAGATCTCGTCGGGGCGCGTGTTGATCGGTGATCGCGATGTGACCAATGTCGCGCCGAAAGATCGTGACATCGCCATGGTCTTCCAGTCGTACGCCCTGTACCCGCACATGAGCGTGTACGACAACATGGCCTTCGGACTCAAGCTGCGCAAGACGCCCAAGAGCGAGATCGATCGACGCGTCAAGGAAGCGGCCGAGATCCTGGGCATCACCCACCTGCTCCAGCGCAAGCCCAAGCAGCTCTCGGGCGGGCAGCGCCAGCGCGTGGCCGTCGGGCGCGCGATCGTGCGCGAGCCCTCCGTCTTCCTGTTCGACGAGCCGCTCTCCAACCTCGACGCCAAGCTGCGCGTGCAAACCCGGGCCGAGATCTCGAAACTGCATCAGCGCCTCAAGACCACTTTCATCTACGTCACGCACGACCAGGTCGAGGCCATGACCATGGCCACCCGTATCGCCGTGATGAAGGACGGCGTGCTGCAACAGCTCGACTCGCCGCAGGCCCTTTACGATCGCCCGAGCAACATCTTCGTCGCCGGCTTCATCGGTTCGCCGTCGATGAACTTCTTCGACGCGAAGGTGGTCGCGGCCGACAAAACGGTCGTGATCGACACCGGCGCCTTCGCGGTGACCGTTCCGCAGGAGAAGGCCGCGCCGTATTTGAGCTCGGTTGGCAAGCAGGTCGTCCTGGGCATCCGCCCCGAAGACATCCACGACCCGTCGTACGCGCCGCCCGGCATCCACCAGGCCGCCGTCGACGCTGCGGTCGAGGTGACCGAGTTGATGGGCAACGAAGTCATCCTCTACCTGCGCTCGGGCGACAAGAGCTACGTGGCCCGCGTCGACCCGCGCAACCGCGCCCGCGTCGGCGACAAGCTGCAGGTGGCCATGAACCTCGACAACATGCATCTCTTCAATCGCGAGACTGAGGCCGCCATCCGCTGATCGCGGATCGACCCGCAGATCCCTGACCCGCAGGCGATGGCCTGCGGGTCTTTTTGTTTTCCGCCGCGGGTCACAAAGACACGCGCGCGATCCGAATAGTGTGTCGCCGCAGTCTTAACAGACTCTTCGCCTTCTCTTTGCCCGCGCTTTACGGACAGTCCGCGCCAGTTCCCTATGATGGAGATATCTGGGATTGCGTCGTGCGAGTCGGCAAAACGGCCGCGGGAGAACACGGAATGAAGCGCTTTAGCGATTGGTCGATTCGGACCCAATGGACCCTGATGGGCACTGTGGGCGTCGTGCTGATAGTCCTCGCCCTGGTCTCGACCAGCCTGTGGGGAATCACAGAGCTTTCCAAGAAATCGGTGGCCGCGGTGGCAGAGGTCGCGGCCGGCGATCTCGATCACATCGCCCAGGGCGTGGTGCGGCTGATCGAGGCGCAGGATCAGGCGCTACGCCACGAGGTCGCCAATAATGGCCGGGTGGCATTGCGTGAGCTCGATCGATCCGGCGGCCTTTCGCTCGGGACGAGCAGCACCACCTGGACGGCCACCGAGCAGTTCACCAAAGCCAGCACCGAGGTCCGGCTGCCCCAGCTTCGGTTGGGTGGCAGTGCCACAGCCCTCGACGCGTACGTCCAGGAGATCGCGGCGACGACCGACAGCGCTGTCACGGTCTTCCAACGTATGAACGCCGCCGGCGACATGTTGCGCGTCGCCACGACGGTACAGACGGCCGAGGGCAAGCCCGCGGTCGGCACCTACATCCCGGCCACGATGGCCGACGGCACGCCCAATGGCGTCCTCGCCAGTGTATTGGCCGGCCAATCGTATTCGGGCGTCGCCTATGTCGTCGACGCCTGGTACGTGGCGGACTACGAGCCCCTGCTGGATGCCCAGGGCGAGGTGATGGGGATGATGTTCGTCGGCGTGCCCCGCGACGAAGCCTCGACCCTGCGCGATGCCCTGTATGCGACCCAGGTCGGCCAGACCGGCTACGTCTACGTGCTGGGAAGCTCGGGCGCCGACAAAGGCGCATACATCATCTCCAAGCTCGGCGAACGCGACGGCGAGAACATCTGGGAGACCCTGGACGCCGACGGCCAGCCCGTCATCCAAAACATCATCAACACCGCGACCGACCTCAAGTCGGGCGAGCTTGGGACCGTGCGTTACCGCTGGCAGAACCCGGGCGACCCCGAGCCCCGCTGGAAGATCACGCGCATCGCCTACTACGCCCCGTACAACTGGGTGATCGGCGTCGGCGCCTACGAAGATGAATACCTGTCGGTCGAGCAGGAGTTGCAGGCAGCTCAACAGCAGCTGCTACTGGTGCTCGCCGGGATCGGCGTTGCGTTTGCCGTGCTGGTCGCGATCGGCATGCAATTCATCGTTGCAGCCGTGGCCGGTCCGGTCCTCCGAATGCTGGCCATCGCCCAGGGCCTGGCCAAGGGCGACACCAATCAAAGCATCACCCATCGCAGCGGTGACGAGTTCGGCCAACTGGCCGAGGCCTTCCGCACGATGATCGCTTACATGCAGCGGATGGCGTCCCATGCGACCGATATCGCCGACGGGGATTTGACCCACAACTTCACGCCCGCCTCCGAGCGCGACACGCTTGGCAACGCCTTCGTGAAGATGACTGCCAATCTGCAGACCTTGATCGGCGAGGTCCGCCAGCAGGCCGGCGGGATCTCCGGCGCATCGATAGCCTTGGCCGGCGCGGCCGAGGAGAGTGGGCGCGCCACCAATCAGATCGCTGCGACCATGCAGCAACTGGCGCGCGGCGCGACGCAGCAGGCCGATGGCGTGACCCGCACGGCTTCGACCGTGGAAGAAGTCAAGCGCGCGATCGATGGCGTCGCCAAGGGATCACAGGTCCAGGCGGCCTCCATCTCGCAGACTGCGACCGCCATGGGGCAGCTCTCGCGCACCGTGGCCGAGATCGGCCAGGGCGCCCGCGCGCAGACGGCCGGCATGCAACGCGCCGCCGCCGTCCGTGAGGAACTGGCGTCGGCCCTGGATCAGATGGTCAGCGCCGCGAACGCCGTCGAGCGCGAGACCCAGGCGGCCGCCACTGCCGCCAACGGCGGCGGCGCCATCGTCGCCGAGACCGTGGCCGGCATGCAGCGCGTGCGCACCGCGACTGAGGAACTCTCCGAACGCGTCCGGGACCTGGGGCGCCACTCGGCGCAGATCGGCAGCATCGTCGAGACGATCGGCGACATCGCCGCCCAGACCAACCTGCTGGCGCTCAACGCCGCGATCGAAGCGGCGCGCGCTGGCGAGCATGGCAAGGGCTTTGCGGTCGTGGCTGAAGAAGTGCGCAAGCTGGCGGAGAAATCCGCCACGGCCACCAAAGAGATCTCGGAGATGGTGCACACGGTGCAGACCGGCGCGACCGAGGCCGTCGATGCCATGCGCAAGGCCGGCGACGATGTCGCCGCAGCCGTCCGCCTGACCGACCAATCGGGCTCGGCCTTCCAGCACATCACCACCGGGGCGCAGTCGGCCGTGACCCGCGTCACCAGCATCCGCCAGGCCCTGGGCGCCATGGAGAACGCGTCGGGTCAGCTGGGCCAGGTGATCACCGAGGTCACGACCATCGCCCAGAAGAACCAGGTCAACACCGACGTCATGACCCGTCTCAATGGCGAGGTCGCCCAGAGCATTGAAAACGTCAGCGCCGTGATCGAACAGAACACGGCCGCGACCGAGCAGATGGCCGCCAGCGTGACCGAGGTTGCCGACGCCGTGCAGACGATCGCCAGCGTGAGCGAGGAGAACAGCGCCGCGGTCGAGGAGGTCTCGGCCAGCACGGAAGAGATCAGTGCGCAATCCGAGGAAGTGGCAGCCTCGGCCCAATCCATGGCCGAACTGGCGACCCGCCTGCAGACATCGGTGGCCCGGTTCAAGGTCATCGATACCGAACCGGAGCCGAACGCCGCGGTGCTGGTCCGGCCAGCGCCGGCGCGCGTGCGCCCCAACGGTATCGCCCATCCGGCGGGCCGTTACTTGAACTGATCGCTTGACGGGTCTGCGACAGGTCGGGCCATACAGGCAAACCACACGGCCTGTACGGCTGTTCAGCCGGCAGGTCATTGAATGTAGAACGGGGGCTGGCGAGGAGTGGGCAACGCCCTCTCCTTAGCCAGCCCCCGTTGTGCTTGTGTCGCTGTCCAGGCGGTCTGAACGGCCCTACAGCGGCGGACGGTATGCAGCGTTGCGCGCCGGGGTGCGTTTGCCTGGCGAGGGCGGCGCCGTGCAAGCACGACCCGTCAAAGTGGGCTGTCAGCCCTGCTGGGAGAGGACTGGCGCGCAACGCGGGG
>JAEURK010000352.1 GCA_016789175.1 Anaerolineales bacterium | reverse complement strand
GCACCGCGCACTCACGGGCAGCCGCCTGCCCCTGCGGCGGCAGGTGCCCCCAGGTGGCGACCAGCAGGTCAACGACGGGCACTCCGTCGCCGATCTCGCGCGCGCTCAGCAGGGCCTGACCGAGCGCCTGCCGCGCCGCTTCGCCTGTTCCGTTTCGCGCGATATCGAAAAGAGCCTGGATCCGCGCCGATAGCCGCGGGAGTTCCTGTGGTGCAGCCAACGCTCGTGTGTAGGCCACGGTCTGAGTCGTCGCCGTGAGATGGGGCGCCAGCCGGACCAGGGTCTTGGCCCGGAGCCCGGGGTCCTCGATGGCGGATGCGACAGCAAGCGCTGCTGCGCGTTGCGGTTCGGACAGGAGCGGCGCAAGCGCCAGCAGGAGATCCGCGCGCACCGTCGCGTCCGGATGGTTCGAGGCTTCCTGGAGCGTTGCTTCCAGGATCGTCTGCCGGTGATCACCCACAAGCCAGGGTGCCAGGCCGATCACGCCTTCGACCCGCGCCAACGAGTCCGGCAACCGGCACACGGCCGCGACGGCGGCCTCCGCGACGAGGCCACGATCTTCTATCGCAAGGTGCGGAAGCAGCCCCGTCAAGCGCGGCGCAGCGTCGACCTCGGCGGGGAGCGATAGGAGCTCTTCCGCCAGGTCTCGACACCGTGAAGGCGATAGCCATTCGGCCAGATCCAAAGCCGCCGTCGCGCGCACGTCCAGCTGCTCGATCGCCTTAAGCGCTTTGAGGGCGGCCGCCTGTGCGGGGTCCTGTTCTTGCGGCGCAAGCGCGGCGGCCCAGATGCTCAGCACCCCGAGCCGCCCGGCGGGGTCGATGATGTCGTGCGCGGCGGTGAGCGCATCTTTTAGGCGTATCGACCTCTGGCCACCCTCTGTGCCGGCGGCCAGCTCCCCCAGAATCAGGGCGCGCTGAGCTGGCTGGCGAAGGCTGCCGGCCAGCGTCCAGGCGGCGGCGCGCTGAGGTTCCTTCAGAAGCGGCACCAACGCCCGCAGTTGGGCTGCTTTCAGATCATCGTCCGACACCTGGGCAATCGACGCCAGCGCCTCGGCGATCGCGGACTGTCGGTCCGGATCGGTCAACACCAGGGAGAGGCTCGTCAGGGCCCGTGCCCGCGCCTCCGGCACGCGGATCGCAATTGCGCGCTCCAGGGCAACTGTCCACAGATTGCTCGGAAGCACCGCGCTCAGGGCGACGATCCCTTGACAGCTGGCTTCATCCTCGTCGAGAGGAATCGCCGCGCCTAAAGCCAGGATCTGGTCTGATTTCGAAAAGGTCGGAAGCAGCACCGCCAACACACGGAGGCGCTGGGAGCTTTCAGGTATAGCTAGGATCAGATCCAAGACCCCTTGTGGCTGCTCGCTGACGAGCTCGGCGCCGTAGCGGACCAACAGATCAGCCCGGATTGCCGGCAGTGCTTCACGGCCGATGGTCTCCAACGCTTCCGTCAGGGCGTGGTGCCGCTGCTCCGGCGTTACGTGCGGCGCCAACTCGACCAGTGCTTGAACCCGACGCGCCGGGATCCCGATCAGCGCCGCTTCCTCGAGCGACTGGGCCAATGCTCGCGCTTTGGGGGCCTCGTCCAGTGTGGGCGCCAGGGCTGTCAAGGCTGCGAACCGCGACAGGTTGTGATAAAGCCCACCCGCAGCCGCGACGGCGGCCCCATGGAGGTCTGCCGGGAGAATCGGCGCGAGTGTCGCCAGCAGCTCTGCCTGCTGCCAGTCTTGTTCGACGGCGGGTTGGGCGGGGATGAGATCGGACAACGCTTCGATGCGCCACCGCTCAGGCAATCGTGGCGCCAGCGTGATCAGCGTTCGCGTTCGCAGTCCCCGGTCGCTGATCGCATTCGCGATTCGGATGGCTTCACCCCACCACGGCTCGACCAGCACAGGGCCGAGGGCCGCCAACGAGTCAGAGCGCCGAGGATCGTCCGTCATGCAGGAGATATGCGCCAGAACCTTACTGAGGCTCCAGGTCTGGGTCTCAACCAACGCCAGAGCAAGCTCGGGCGTCAGGTTGTTGGCGAGCGCCGCAATACTGCTGTTGATCAGCGCACACCGGATCTGCCGAGCCAGATCCCAATCGGTCTCGGATTCAGCGGCGTCCCAGGCACGACGCAAATCACCCAGGAAGCCCGCGTAGTTATCCTCGATGCGATTACGGGCTTCGGCCCAAACGTTGCTCTCGGTCGTGATCTTCCACAGGGTGGCGATCTCGCCGGCGCCAACCAGGTGCTCACAGAGATAACGTCTCGCGTAGTCGTCGCTGACCAGGCGCGGCCAGTCACCGCTACACTGCCGATGGAGATCCACCACGATGCGGCCATGTGCCGCCCGGGTGGCCTCCGCCATCTCCGCGATCAGGCCGCTGGTTTCGCCCAATCGCTCCACATTGCCTGTAAGAAAGTCGCGGAGACTCGCGTGATAGATCTGGTAGGCATCGCCATCGCGTGAGATAAAGGCGCGCCAGCGGTCATCGACGTCGCGCCGCAGTCTGCTCTGGTTTCCGGAGACCCCGGCCCACGCGACCCAGCGTTGAAAAGAAAGCGGCGTCTGAACGGCTGCCAGCGTGGTCAGGAGCGGCAAGGAAATGTCATACCAGGTCGCCACATCCGCGCGATATCGTTCCCAGTATTCGGCATAGAAACCGATCAACCCAAGCGGCAGGCGATCCAGGTCCAATGGGATGCGCTCACCGCGCAGGACTTCGTCTACAACATAGTGCACGTACATCCAGACTCCCCCACTCCGACTCTGGATGGCGCGCACGAATTGTTCGCGGGTATAGCCGTGGGCCTGTAGCTGGTCCAGGATCACCGGTCGCTGAGCAACGGCTCGAAGATAGGCGCCGAGGTCTTTCTGGTTCTCAGCGCTCGCGGCCTGCAGGCGTTCCACGACCGGGGTCAGGTCGGCAAAGTGCAGGCGAACCGGTGGCGACGGTCGGCGCGAAAGGATCAGGAAGATGCCATCCGGCAACACCTCGGGGAGTCCCAACACATTGCCCTGGGGATAGACTCCGGCTTCGTCTAGTGCGTCACAGACGATGACAATGCGCTCCCCGGCAGCACATTGGGCCGCTGCCTTACGCATGAAGATGCCCAGAGAGGTCGGGTTGGCGTGCCGATCCGAGATCGCATCCCGGTCGAGGTATTCGACTAACCGATAGCGCGTGACCAGTTGCGCTTCCAGCGACAGAATCGCGCTGGCGACGTTGACGTTGCCACGGGCCCGCTCCTGGCCGGCAAACACATGCAGGTAACCACGCTCGAACACCAAGCGCGCCAGAAAGGCGGTCTTTCCGACCCCGGCTTCGCCCTCGATGATCAGGACCCCGGAGGTGCGCTTGGGGTCGTCCAGAAACGCCTCGACCCGGGCCTTCAGCCAATCGCGCCCGACAAAATCCTGGACCTGCACGCGTTCATAGACGTCGTCGGGGGGGATATACAAATCCTGAAGTCGGGCAAAGTCGCCGGTGGCGAAATTCCGTTGGATGATGCGATCCCGGCCCATGGCCGCTGCCCGGTCGCCAGGCTCAGCCGGTGTGCCGACGGGTTGCGACTGAGCCAGCGCCGTCGTCACCGCGAGCACTCGCCGCAGCTCTTCGGTCAGGCTTTCAACCCGCTGATTGAGTGCATCCAGAGCCCGTGAATCGAACAACGCCTGAAGCGCATCGGCCTGCATCAACTCGGCCTCGAGCCAACGCAGGAAATCCGAAGACGCCTGAAGCATTTCGCCGCGGCGAACGGCAGGGAGCGGCAAGGGCGTGAGTGAAGCATGCCAGGCGTTCAGCAAGGCAGTTGGGTCGGGACGTCCGCTGCGAGTCAGGAGTTGCGCCAGGATCGGGGCGGCTCGGTCGGCCAGAAAGGTCCGATCGAAGAAGGACTCGGCGTGTTCGGGATAGTGACGCGTGAAAGCGGTGAACGCGCTGGCGAGGGCCTTTTGAAAGGCAAGCTTGGCTGGATGGCGACCGAGCCAATCGCGGACCTTGTCCGCCAAACCGGAGTGCTCCAGAGCATAGCTGAAGACCGATTCGGCAACAATCGTGAAAATGACATCGACCATACCGCATGCCCCCTGCCCGCGTTCCGTACTCCTGGATTGTACTGACCTTGGGTCTTGCTGCCCAAGGCCGAACGGGACAGTTCCTGCCAACCCACCAGGCACGGTCGTCAGGTTGGCGGGAGGTGCTTGCCCGGCAAGGTCTGGATCTTACGGGCTGATGTCGGGCGGGACCCGGGGCCGCTTGATTCGTTGTGCGGTCCGGTTATTGTCCAGTTGGCCTTGACCTCGAAACGGGTGCGTTCTCACTTAATGTCGGAACGCCTCGCTCAAGTCACCGGGTTTGTAATGACGACATGCACCAGCCGCCGACTCTCGGCCGCGCTTGCTTTGCTGAACCACGACCCGGGCACGTTCAACGCATGTTGGAAAGTTAGGAGGGGAAGTTACCCGTCGCTTTACGGCTCGGACCTCAATCGGTACTCCGCCAAACACGCATACAGAGTGTCTGGTTGGCGCTGCCATAGATCGCGCAGCGTTCGGGCGACCCCACTTGGATTGCCAAGTCGCTCCTGTTCCAGCGCCAACAAATAGGCGACGCGAGCAGCGGGTTGGAGGTAGTCCGCCGACTGGGCTAACAACCGATCGACTTCCTGCGACAGGGCTGCCGCCGTCGCGACCGACGGAGCTTCGTTCAGGACACGTTCGGCCCACACATCTTGGGAGACAAACTCGCCTGAGGCGGAGTTCCATCGATAACGGGTTTGCGCACGAGCAAGTCCAGTTGGATGGTTGAACAGGTCCAGCGCGCCCGTCCTGGCGTCGTAGGTGTAACGACTCCCCTGCGTCGCAGACAGAATGGAAGTGACTGTTCAGGTTCAGCTAAAGCCTCACGTTCCCCACGCTCACGCGAAACGGCCTTGCCGATTGGCAAGGCCGTTTCGCTTTCCTGGAGATACCTGTGTCGTCCGAGACTTCGTTTCCGGATTGGGATCGAACCACCCTGCCCGCCTCGTCGGCGCCGCCGGCGCCGGTTGGGCTTGAGGACATCGAGCGCCTCGCGCCCTCCTACCAGGTTTCAGTCCTGACTGAGCCCAACGTCTCGGGCCGTTCCGCGATCGGTCCGACCCGGCGGGATCCGGCTCGGACCTGTGGGCAAACTGGGAGGCCGCGCTCGCCGATGGCCAGAGCGACCTATGCGGGTCGGCGGTCTCGCACGAAGCGCTCCTGCGTCTGTACCGTCGGCCGCCGTTGGACTGGATGATCCCGGCCTATGCCTGGGCCCGGCAGAACCCGGATCGCGTGCTCACACTCTACAGCCGCTGCTTCTCCTGGCATGTCTACCAGCGCTGCGAATACGTCTCGTTCAAGCTCCCGTTCCGCGATAGCGGCGAGGAGAAGGAATACATCTTCCGCGACGGCGTCTCGGGCATCAAGGTCAACGACGACTGATCCACATACCGAAAGGAGACCTCCGATGCACACGGTGTCTCTTGAGCACGCGCAGTTGACCAATCGACTGCGCGTGTACAAGCCCGAGGTGAACGGGGCGGCGGTCAAGGAATTCGATCGCCTGCGGAACAAGGGCGGCGTCGACCTGGAACAAGCGGCCGATCTGCTGAGTATCTGCGCGGCCACGCAGATGGTGCTGCGCGAACGTGAGATCAACCACGAGCGCCTGCTCGAATACCTCGTGAACGGCCTGAGACTGGACGGCCCGGGCCTCCCGAGCCCCATCGGACCCATCTATGAAGGCGCCCGAGTGTTTGAACGGCTGAGCGCGCACATCGACCAGATCGCGCAGGCGGCGCTCGAGGCGCACGCCGATCAACCGTATGCCGCGTCTTTGACGACCTGGATGGAAGGAGAGCGTCGTCGCAACCAGTTCAAGGCCTGGATGATCACCCAACCGGCCTGCGCCGAGAATTAGCCGGCGACCCGGACATTCCGGTGTAGCGGATCGCCCCCCCGATCGAATA
>JAEURK010000312.1 GCA_016789175.1 Anaerolineales bacterium | reverse complement strand
CTGATTATAGATACCGGTAGTGCCCCGATGTGCCCCGATGGCGGCGCACATCGGGGCACATCGGGGCCCTCCCGGTATCTTGTTCGATGTAATATGGTGCCGCATGGACACGCTCACCGGCGCCGTCGAGCGCATCACGTTCTTCAACGCCGAGAACGGCTACACCGTTCTGCGGCTGTTGCCCGACGGCCCGCGCGCCGGCCGGATGCTGCGCGATGAGGATGCGCTGATCACGGTCGTCGGCAACCTGCCGGAGCTGCAGCCCGGCGAGCATCTCACTCTGCATGGGCGCTGGTCGGCGCATCGCGATTACGGCCAGCAGTTCAAGGCCGAGCGGGTCGAGCAAACCTTGCCGGCCTCGGTCGACGGGATCCGGCGTTACCTGGGCTCGGGCCTGATCAAGGGCGTCGGTCCGGCTATGGCCGAACGGATCGTCGCGGCCTTTGGCGACAAAACCCTGGACGTGATCGACAGCACCCCGGAGCGTCTGCGCGAGGTCGCGGGCCTCGGGTCGAAACGGGTCGGCCAGATCCGCGCGGCCTGGGCCGAACAGAAGGCCATTCGCGACGTGATGGTGACGTTACAAAGCTATGGCGTGTCGAGCGGCCTGGCGGTCAAGATCTACAAGCAGTACGAGGGCGCAAGCCTGCAAGTCGTCAAGACCGACCCGTACCGGCTGGCGCGCGACATCGTCGGCATCGGCTTCAAGACCGCCGACAAGATCGCGCGCGCGATCGGGCTGCCGGCCGACTCACCCGCCCGGCTGGTGGCGGGCCTCGAATACGCGCTCAATGAGGCCACCGACGACGGCCATGTGTACCTCCCCGAGCCGGAGTTGCTGGCACGCACCGGGGACCTGATTGCTCTGCCGGGCAAGGATTTCACGGCGGCGTTGGCTGAGCTCGAGACCCAGGGCCGCGTGCGCCGCGAGAAGCTGGCGCCCGACGACCCGCCCGCCGTGTACCTCACACCGATGGCCCTGGCCGAGATCGGCGTCGCCGGCCGGATCCGAGCCCTGATCGGCAAGCAAGACCTGTTCGGAACGGTCTCCAAGCTGGCCGCTGCCTTCGCCAATGTCGTCTGGGAACACCTGCTGACGCACGACCCCGACACCCGCGGGCTCTCCGAGGAGCAGGCCCGCGCGGTGCGCCTCGCGCTGACGTCGAAGGTCTGCGTGCTGACGGGCGGCCCGGGCGTCGGGAAGACCACGACCCTGCGCGCGGTCGTGGCCCTGGTTGAGGCGCGTGGGCATACGGTCGCACTGTGCTCGCCGACCGGGCGGGCCGCCAAACGGCTGTCGGAGGCCACCGGCCGCCCGGCCAAGACCCTGCACCGCACGCTCGAGTTCAACCCGGGCGAGGGCAGCTTCAGTCACGGGCCCAACAACCCGTTGCCGGCCGACCTGATCATCGTCGACGAGGTCTCGATGCTCGACCTGATCATGGCCAATCATCTGTTCAAGGCCATCCACCCGGCCGCGCATGTGCTGTTGGTCGGCGATGTCGATCAGTTGCCGTCGGTCGGCGCCGGCGACGTGTTGCGCGATCTGGTGCGCAGCGGCGCCGTGCCGGTGGCGCGTCTGACACAGGTCTTCCGCCAGGCGGCCGAGTCCGACATCATCGCCAACGCCCATCGCGTCAACCAGGGCGAGTCGCCGCAGTTTCCCAGGGAGTCGGAGGACTTCTTCCTGTTCGTTGAGGACGATCCCGAGCGGGCCGCTGAGCGCGTGGTCGAGGTTGTGGCTGAACGGATCCCGCGCCGGTTTGGGCTCGACCCGCTGCGCGATGTGCAGGTGCTGACACCGATGCGACGCGGCGATGCAGGTGTCAACCGGCTCAACGAAAAGCTGCAGGCCGCCCTCAACCCGCCGGGCTACGGCAAAGTCGAGCGGGCTTTCGCCGGCCGGACCTTTCGGGTCGGCGACCGGCTGATGCAGATCCAAAACGATCATCGGCGCGGTGTGTACAACGGCGACCTCGGCCTGCTGACGGCGCTCGACCTGGAGGCCCAGACCCTGATCGTGCAATTCGACGCCGAGCGCGAGATCGTCTACGACTTCGCCGACGCCGATCAACTCACGCCCGCCTTTGCCGTCTCTATCCACAAAAGCCAGGGCAGCGAATACCCGGCAGTCGTGATCCCACTGGTCACCCAGCACTACCTGCTCCTGCAGCGCAACCTGCTCTACACCGCGATCACGCGGGCCAAGAAGCTGTGCGTGCTGGTCGGCTCACGGCGCGCGATGGCGATCGCGGTCAACAATGCCGAGCAGGCGCGACGCTATTCGGGGTTAGCGGCGCGGTTGCGGGGCTGACTTTAGCCGGCGAGCAACAGCGCCGGAGTAGATCGAGGGGGTTCGACGGCGCCAGTGGCGGCGAGCGGCAGCGTCAGTGTGAAGGTAGCGCCCTGCCCTTCGCCGGCGCTGAAGAGCGAGACCGAGCCGCCCATGCGTTCGGCCAGGCGGCGTGAGATCGAGAGGCCCAACCCGGTGCCACCGAACCGCCGGGCCACGTCACGATCGGCTTGAACGAAGGGCTGAAACAGCCGACCCTGTTTGTCGGTCGCGATGCCGATCCCCGTATCGCGCACATGGATCGCGAGAGCGGCGCGATCGGGCGCGGGCTCGAGCGTGACAATCACCCCGCCGTGCTCGGTGAACTTGATCGCGTTGCCAACCAGATTGAGCAGGATCTGGCGCACTTTGTCGGCGTCAGCCATCACGACCGGGTGCGCGCTCAGCGGCTGTTCGAGAGCCAGTGTCAGACCGCGATCCGCAGCCGGGAAACGATACAGGTCGCACACTTCACCGGCGATATCAACGACGTCCACCGGCGCCAGCTCGACTTCGACCTTACCGGCCTCGATCCTGGCGATGTCGAGCACGGCGTTGACGACGCCCAAAAGCTTCTGCGAGGAGTCATGCGCGATCTGAACGAAGCGCCGCTCTTCATCGCGATCCTCGCACTGCCCCGCCAGCACCAAATCAAGCGAGCCGATGATGCCGGTCAGTGGTGTCCGGAGTTCATGCGAGGTCGACGCCAGGAAGTCGCTCTTGATCTGGTCGGCCTCCTGAGCGACGGCAGCCATTTCGTTGGCCCGCAGCACGGCTTGTGCGAGCTGTTCGTTCGTCGCCACCAGCGCCGCTTCGGCGCGCAGACGGGCGCGCCCGGTCGCATACAAGATCTCGCAAACGACCAGCATGGTCAGGATCGCGACGCCGCTGCTGCGTAAATTGGCGGCCAGATCGCTCAGATGGTTGGCCGCGTTGACGACCCAATACGCCCCAAAGAGCAGGAGCGCCATCGGCCAGTGAATCCGGGTTGGCTTCCAGATGACGAGCGCAGGCACCGGGATGATCAAAAGCGCCATCCAGGCGTTGGACGCCCCGGTCAGGACGACCAGCGAGCCCACCAGCACGACGGCCAGGGCATAGGTCAAGAACCCCACCACAGGGCTCACGCGATCAAGGGTGCTCCTCAAGACTTGCCTCTTTGTGCCATTCGGATGTGCTCAGAGAGGTGTTCTCCCCGGCGCATATCAGCCTCCTGACGTTTACGGCCGGATTTACGGCGACACCATAAAGCCCCGATGAATACGGGCGGTCACAGGTCCAGCAGGCCCTGGTGACCGGCGAAGTGAGCCTCGAGGATCCGCCCGGCGACCGCATCGGGCGTCGACGCGTTTTGGGGCATCCGGAACGGCACTTTCGACCAAAATGACGTGTCGACCGCGCCGGGACGAAACACCGTGACGCGCCGGCCGCGCTGCTCCTTTTGCAGGGCCAGTGCGAAGGCCTCCAGCCCGGCCTTCGTAGCCGCATAGGCCGCCAACCCGGGCAGACGCAGGCGCTCGTGAACTGCACCGACAAATACCAGGTGTGCGTCCGATGCCATGAGCGGCAAACTATGATGTGTCGTCAGGTAGGCGCCGGTCAGGTTGGCATCCAGCAACCGGTGCCAGACCTCCGCCGTCAAAGCCTCCACCGATTGCGAGGCGATGTCGCCGACGGCATAGATCATCAGATGGACTTCGGTGGTGAGTTGCGCCACCGCCAGCACCGTCTGCTGCACCGCGAACGGATCCCCGACGTCGGCTTCGTAAACGAAGGGAGTCACTGACGCGAGGTCAGCAGGATGGCGAGTTACGGCATGCACGTGCCAATGCTGGTCGATGAGTTTCTTAACGAGCGCGCGGCCGATCCCGCCGGCGGCGCCCCAGATCAATGCGACAGGCATGTGATGTCTCCCTGATGGTCAGGGATGGGACTCTATCAGCGCAGCCTGTTGGAAACCAGCTTGTCAGAGGCGTGCAGCTAAGAGGTTGATGAAGATCGCAGCCGGCGCCAAAGTCCCGAACGTAACATTCGCAGCTCGGCGAGCAGGGCCTCACTCCCATGAGGAGAAGCCGAGCCGCAGGTTGTCGCCGACACCCACATCACGGCATCATCCGCCGGGCAGAGCCTCGGCAAAGTGACAGGCCGAGAGGTGCCCCGCGCGCATCGATCGCAGCGCCGGCGTTTCGGCCTTGCACCGATCCTGAGCCCACGAGCAGCGCGGATGAAAGCGGCAACCGGTGGGTGGCCCGAGCGGGCTCGGCACATTGCCCTCGAGCGCGATGTCCGGCGCCGGGCGGGTCGGGTCCGGCTCGGGTGTGGCGGCCAGAAGTGCCAGGGTGTAGGGATGCCTGGGCATCGAAAAGACCGCGGCGCTCGGGCCGCTTTCGGCCACGCGGCCCAGATACATCACCAGGATGCGGTCAGCCATGTGCTGCACGACGTCAAGGTTGTGCGAGATGAACAGGTACGTCAACCCGTAGTCGCGCTGCAGTTTGACCAACAGGTTGAGAACCTGCGCCTGCACCGAGACATCGAGGGCCGAGGTCGGCTCGTCGAGCACGATCAACTTCGGCCGCAGCGCCAGGGCACGCGCGATCGCCACGCGCTGCGCCTGCCCGCCCGAAAGCTGGCGCGCCCGCTTGCGCAGATCGTCGGCCGACAGCCCGACGGCCTGCAACAGCTCGATCACACGCGCCGTCAACGCGGCGCCCCGCAACGGTGTGTGTGTCACCAACGGCTCGGCCACCAGATCATGCACGCTCAGGCGCGGGCTGAGCGAGAGATACGGGTTCTGGTACACGATCGCCAGCTCACTGCGCCGCGCCCGCAATGCGCCCCGGCTGAGCTTCACCAGATCGGTGCCGTCAAACACGATCTCGCCCGCGGTCGGCTCGGCGATACGCAGGATGCAGCGCGCCAACGTGGTCTTGCCGCAGCCGGATTCGCCGACCAGACCCAACGTCTCGCCCGCATTCAGGCTGAAGCTGACGTCGTCGACCACGCGCGCCCAGTGCCGCGTGAACCCACCGGCCCGGATCGCGAAGGCTTTGCTCAGGCCGCGCACCTCGAGCAGGGTCATGACGCCGCCTCCTGAGCCGTGTACAGGTGACAGGCCACGCCATGGCCGGCCACGGGCTCGAGCAAGATCGGGCGCGCGCTGCGACACGGCCCAAAGACCTGCGGGCACCGGGCCGCGAACGGGCAGCCCGCCACAGCCGTCATCCCCGACGGCACCTGGCCCTCGATGGCCGCCAGGTCCGTGCCGCGCGAGCCCGGCCGCGGCAGTGCGGCTAAAAGCCCTTGCGTATACGGATGCTGCGGCGCGCGGAAGAGCTCGACCGCCGTGGCGGTCTCGACCAACGTCCCCGCGTACAGTACGCCGACGCGGTCGCACGTTTGCGCCACCACGCCGAGGTCGTGCGTGATCAGCAGGATCGTCAGGCCGTGTTTGTCGCGCAGGCCCTTGAGCAGTCGCAGGATCTGGGCCTGGATGGTGACGTCGAGGGCCGTGGTCGGTTCGTCGGCGATCAGGAAGTTCGCGCCGGACGCCAGCGCCAACGCGATCATGGCGCGCTGCTGCATGCCCCCTGACAGCTGGTGCGGGTATGCGCGCAGGATCCGCTCGAAATCCGGTAACCCGACATCGACCAGCAGCGCCGCCGCGCGGGCACGCGCCGTCGCTCCCTTTTGTCCGAGGTGGTGGCCGATCACGTGCACGAGTTGCTCGCCAAGCGTGAAGGTCGGGTTGAGCGAGGCCGCTGGATCTTGAAAGATCATGGCCACGCGCCGGCCGCGCACGTCGCGCCAATCGCGCCGACCCAGCAGGTCGATGCCGTCGAGCGTGAGCCGTGCCGCCGTCACCTCACCAGGCGGCGGCACCAGGCCCATCAGCGCCAGGCTGGTCACGGTCTTGCCGCAGCCCGACTCGCCCACCAGGCCAAAGATCTCGCCGCGCTCGAGCGCCAGATCGATGCCGTTGACGGCGCCAAACCGCCCGGCATGGGTCTGAAACGCGATCCGCAGATCCTGAACCTCAAGGTAGCTCATGTGACGTTACCGGCCGCGATGGTTTTGGTGCACGGGTGTCTCTGACATCCGTGCCATCTACTTTTCTCTGTGTGATCCGTGTACCCAAGGATCCACCGTGGGCTCTCTCAACCGTTCGCGTCCTGCACGCTGTCGCCGAGCAGGTTGAACGCCAGAGTCGACAGGAAGATCGCCAGACCCGGGAAGGTGACGTACCACCAACGATCCGGGAAATACAGGCGACCGTTGCTGACCATCTGCCCCCAATCCGCGGTCGGCGGCTGCACGCCCAGGCCCAGGAACGAGAGCGCGGCCCCGGTCAGGATCGCGGAACCCAGGTCGAGCGTGGCCTGCACGACAACGGGCGAGAGTGTATTGGGCAGGATGTGTCGGCCGATGATCACCAGGTCGTTGACGCCGATCACGCGCGCGGCCTCGACGAACGGCCGGTCGCGCAGGGCTACGACCTGAGCACGCACCAGGCGCGTGTACCACGGCCACCAGGTGAATGCGATCGCCAAGGCGGCGTTGATCAGGCTCGCGCCGAGCGCCGAAGCGATGAAGATCGCGAGCAGCAACGGCGGGAAGGCCAGGAAGACGTCGGTCAGGCGCATGATGACTTCGTCGACCCAGCCGCCGAAGTAGCCGGCGACGGCACCGAGCGGCACCCCCACCCCGACCGCCACAGCCACGACCAGCAGGCCGAGCGTCAGGGCCGTGCGACCGCCGAAGAGCACGCGCGCGTACAGGTCGCGGCCAAGCTGGTCGGTGCCGAACGGGTGCTCGGCCGACGGCGCCTCGAGCTTCTCGACCGGGTTGGGCTCGCCTTCGCCCTCACCGGCTCGGGTGGTCAGAAGGGGCGCGAACAGCGCGCCGCCGACGAAGAGCAGGATGATCACGCCGCTGACCCACGCCAGCCAGTCGCGGCGCAGCCGCCCCGGCAGCGTGTCCGGCGCAAAGCGCGACCCAAACCAGCGTGCGAGCAGCGTCATCGCAACACCACCCGCGGATCGAGCCGCGCCTGGATCAGGTCGACGGCCAGGTTGATCAGCACGTAAAAGACGGTCACGATCAGGGTCACCGACACAATCACGGGGAAGTCGGCGTTGAGGATCGAGTCGGTCACATACTTGCCCAGCCCCGGCCAGGAGAAGATCACCTCGACCAGAAACGAGCCGGTCAGCGAAAACGCAAATGACAACCCCAGCACGTTGAGCGCCGGAACTATCGCGTTTTTCAAAGCATAGCGGAAGAGCACGTCGCGCTCGGGCAACCCCTGCGCCCGCGCCGCGACGATGTACTTCTCGCCCAACACCTCGACCATCGCCGCGCGTGTCATGCGCAGCGTCAGGCTGATCGGATAGGTTGCCAGCGTGAAGGCCGGCAGCACGATGTGCAGCGCCGCGTCGACCCAGCCGGTCCAGTTGCCCGTCAGCGCGGCGTCGACCAGGTGAAAGCCCGTGATCGCCTGGATCGGGTACATGATCGCGGCCTCGTTGGAGGTGCGCGACGAGAGCGGCAGCAGGTGCCAGGCCCCAAAGAAGACAAGCTGCAGGATCAGCGCCAGCCAGAAGGCCGGGATCGACACGCCCGCGATCGACAGCACGCGCGTCGCCTGATCGAACCATCCGCCGCGCTGCGCGCCGGCGAGCACGCCGGCCGGGATCCCGATCAACAAGGCCAGTGCGATGCTGACCAGCACCAGTTCGAGCGTGGCCGGCAAAAACGTCGCCAGATCGGACGCGATCGCGTGCTTGGTCTTGTACGATATCCCGAGGTCGCCGCTGAGGATGTCGCCCATGAAACGCGCATACTGCACGACCAGCGGCTGATCCAGCCCCAGCCGCTCGCGGGCCAGCGCGATCTGCTCGGCCGTCGGGCGCTGGCCGGCGAACAGGGCTGCCGGGTCCGACGGCACCACGCGCGAGATCAGGAACGTCAACGCTGACACGCTGAAGAGCACCAATCCCGCGAGGGCGAGGCGACGAAGGATGTAGAGCGTCATCGACCGATCGGGCCGCGGACCGTCGGCGGGGGTGGCCGGGTGACCACAGGGGCCGGGTGGCGCCAAGGGCCGGGTGGCGCCAAGGGCCGGGTGGCCACAAGGGCCACCCCTACCGGCGGTCCGCGGGTTCTTTTCTACCGCGTCAACTGATACACGAAGACGACGTGCGGGTACGCAGGATTATCCACGTAACCCTGGATGTCGTCACGGATGACATGGATGTTGCTCTGGTCGAAGAAGAACAGCGCCGCTGCATCGTCGATCAGCATCTGGTTGGCATCCTTGAACATCTGCTCGGCCTTGGGCTTGTCGCCGCCGCTGACTTCGTTAGCCTGGTCGATCAGGGCGTCGAAGTCCGGGTTGTTGTAATAGCCGAGGTTGAAGAGCGTCGACTCCTCACTGTGGAACAAGTTGAAGAAGAAGTCGAAGGGTGTGACGTAGCTCGGCCACCAGTACATGACGAAGATGTCCTGCGCGTTGGCCGGATCGCCCTTGCCCAGGTCCCACTGCGCTTCCCAGGACATGGGCTGCAGATTGAGCGTGACGCCGACCTTGGCCAGCTCGGCCTTCCACAACTCTCCGGCCGCCTGCTCGACGGTGTCGCCGGTGGCGTAGGTCATGGTCAGTTCGAGGCCCTCGGCGACGCCGGCTTCGGCCAGCAGCGACTTGGCCTTGTCGATGTCGTACGTATATTGAGTGGCCGCCGCATCGTAGCCGAACATGCCGGTCGGGATCAGGCCGCGCGACTGCGTGGCGTAGCCCTCCAGCGCGGTGTCGATGAAGACCTGGTACGGGAAGGTGTACGACAGCGCCTGGCGCACCTTGACGTCGTCGAGCGGAGCTTTCTTGACGTTGAACAGACCGACCAGGTTCTGATAGGCCGGGTTGCTCATTACTGTGACGCCCGGCTTCTCGTCGAGCGCGGCCAGGTT
The DNA here is from genome assembly GCA_016789175.1 of Anaerolineales bacterium. GTDB lineage: Bacteria > Chloroflexota > Anaerolineae > Anaerolineales > UBA6663 > UBA6663. The sequence continues at coordinate 280 of JAEURK010000312.1, read as the reverse complement.
CTCGGTCGGCAGCTGGTAGGTCCAGTCGGCTTCGCCCGACTCGATCTTCTGCTGGCGCACGGTCGTGTCCTCGACGACCTCCATCACAACCTTCTCGATCTGGCCGTCCTTCCAGCCGCCCCAGTAGTCGTCGAAGCGCGTCAGGATGACGCGCGCGCCGGGCTCGTAAGACTCGATCATGTACGGGCCGGTGCCGCCGTCATGGCCTTCGTTGAACCAGGCGCCGTCTATGTCGAGCACCGCCGGGCTGAAGATCCAGGCAGCGTAGCCCGACGAAGCC
>JAEURK010000283.1 GCA_016789175.1 Anaerolineales bacterium | reverse complement strand
CCGATCGTGACGACCGCTTTCCAGGTCACGTTCGACGACATCGCGCTCTGGTCGGCACGTGAGTCGATCGTGGTTTGGCTGAAAAGCGAGCCGGTCACCAGGCCTGGGGAAGCCCCAGATCCGGTGACCGGCTCGCTTTTCGCTCAGTTAAAAGGAAGACCAGCGAGGTTGGCTGGGGGGGGTGCCAAGTTCTCGCTGGTCGAGGTAGATGACCGTAGTCTAGGGCAAGCAGCGCCTGAGTACAGATGGCGTTTAGAGAGAGAGAGTTGTGGTGCGCCAACCGTTGCACCGCGCCTGTACACGGTCACCCTTTGTTATGCAGGTTGCGTGCCAGGACACGCTCCGGCGTGAAAGGCAATCGCCGCAGGCGCGCCCCGGTGGCGGCGAAGACAGCGTTGGCGATCGCGGCCGCGACCGGTCCGATCGGCGGTTCGCCCATCCCGAACGGGCCTTCGTTTGCGTTCGACAGGATGCGCGTGACGACCTCGGGCGCCTGGCTGATGCGCAGCAACGGATAGGCGTTGAAGTTCACGGCCCGGATCGCGCCGTTTTCGATCCGGGTTTCCTCGATCAGCGTCGAGCCGACGCCCCACATCACGGCGCTCTCGACCTGGGCCGTGACGATGTCCGGGTTGATGATCAACCCGGCTTCGATCGCGCAATAGATGCGCTCGACCCGCACCTCGCCGTTGGCTGTGTCCACAGCGACTTCAGCGACCTGGGCCACGACCGTGCCGCCGTCGTCGCAGCAGGCCAGGCCGCGCCCGCGCACCCAGCCGTCGGTGGAGGGTGATAGCGGCGTCGACGCCCAGCCACTCAGTTCGGCCACGGTTGAGAGCACGCCGCGCACGCGCTCGGCCAGGCGCGACGGGCCCAGATGGCGCAGCCGGAAGTCGAGCGGGTCAACGCCGGCGGCGTGGGCCAGTTCATCCATGAAGGACTCGATCGCAAAAATGTTCGGCAGCAGCCCCAGGCCGCGCCAGCTGCCGGTGCGCATCGGCGTGTCGCGCATCCAGGCCCGCGTGCGATGGTCCGACACCGCGTAGTAATTCATGGGGTTGAGCGCGCGCGTCGCGCCGAAGTCGCGGCCGATGATCGGGCGCACGAAGGCCGGGAAGAAGGCCGAGATCACCAGTCCGCTGGCCTGATCGTGCGTCCAGCCCGTGAGCGCGCCGTCGGCGTTGAGCCCGGCCTTGAGCACGTTGACCGTCGGCGGCCGCTTATAGCCGTGCTGAAACTCTTCGGCACGATCCCAGTTGACACGCACCGGCACGCCGGCCGCGCGCGAGAGCCGGGCCGCCTCGGCGGCCGCTTCGTTGACGGCCTTGAGCCCGAAGCCCCCGCCCAGGTATTGCGGATGGATGACGACAGCGTTCGCGTCGAGACCGAGCGCGCGCGCGACACTGCTCTTGAGCCCGTTCGGGTTCTGGGTCGAGGCCCAGACGTCGGCACGCCAGGCGCCGTCGACCTGGCGGACGTGCGCGGTGCCGTTCTGCGGTTCGAGTGCCGCGTGATCGGCCGCTGGTGTGAAGTACTCGGCCTCGATCACGGTGACAGCCCCGCGTAGCGCGCCCTCGGCATCGCCGGCCGTGGGGCCGATCAGGTCGCCGCCGAAGCCGCCTGGCCGCAAGGCCTCGGGTTCGATCTGGGCTTGCGTCGCCGGCGTCGCGGGCTCGTTCCACTCGGCCTGGATCAGGCTAAGGGCCTGGTTGGCGATCTCCTGGGTCGTGGCCACCACGCCGACGAAGCCGTCGGCGTTGACCACCGTGACTACGCCGGGCAACGTGCTCGCAGCGCCGGCGTCGGCCGATCGCAGCGTGGCCCCCAGGCGCGGCGGGCGCAAGACCTTGCCAAACCGCATCCCCTCTACCCGCGCATCGTAGCCGTACCGGGCTGCGCCGATGACCTTGTCGGGGAGATCGAGGCGCGCGGCCGGGGCGCCGATGATTGTGTAGTCGGCGACCGGGCGATAGGCCGGCGTCTCGCCCTCGGCCAGTTCGATGATCTGCCGCCCGCCGATCAGGTCCTCGAAATTCAACGCGGTTGGCCCACCGGCTCGCACGATCCGGCCGTCGATCAGATCCAGCTCGGCGCTGTCGACGTTGAGGCGCGCGGCGGCTTCGGCCAGCACCATGCGGCGCGCGATCGCGGCCGCGCGGCGGAGCTCGGGATACAGCGTCGCCACGGTGGTCGAGCCGGCCGTTCCGAACGAGTCGACCGGCAGCACACCGGTGTCGGCCAGATCAACGTCGACCCGCGCCAGTGGCAGGCCGAGTTCCTCGGCCACGATCTGGGCCGTAGCGGTGTGCACGCCCTGACCCATCTCGGCTTTGGGCATGAGCAGGCGAGCGCGGCCCTCGGGCGTGATCTGCAGCCAGGCGTTTGGGCCGAGATTGGGCGGGCCCCCGGCCGAGAGGTTGTCGAGCGCGTTGCGGCGCAGCACGTCGAAGCCGACGTACAGGCCGGCCGCACCGGCCAGGCCCAGCCCGCCCAGGATCAAGGCGCCGCGGCGGGTCAGACGTTTCTTCGCGGGTTTGTTCGGCCTGGGCGCGCTCATGCTGACACCTCGCGCTGGATCTCGGCCGCGCGCAATACGGCCTGACGGAGGCGGTGATACGTGCCGCAACGGCAGTAGTTTTGATCGAGTGCGGCTTCGACCTCGGCCCGGGTCGGCTCGGGGTTCTCGCGCAGGAAGGCCGCGGCGGTCATCATCTGCCCGCTCATGCACCAGCCGCACTGCGGCACCTGCAGTTCGAGGAAGGCCTGTTGGACTGGATGCAGACCGGCCCCGGGGGCCGTCTCAGCCAGACCCTCGATCGTCGTGATCTCGCGCCCGACCACCTCGACTGCCGGCTTTTGACAGCTGCGGGTCGGCACGCCGTCGACCCAGACTGTGCACGAGCCACAGTGGCCGGCGCCGCAGCCGAACTTGGTGCCGGTCAGCCCGAGTTGATCGCGGAGGACGTAGACCAGCAAGCGTCCCTCGAGATCGCCGGCTTCGACGGCAGCGCCGTTGAGGTTGAGTTGCATGCAGTTGCTCCTGCGCGGCCGGAGACTCGGCGCGCGTCCCTGAGCTTATCGTTCAGGCGGGGCAGCGTCGAGGCACGGTACAAGCTTTCATCAAGCGCTCATCCAACCGGGCAAGCGCCCGGAGGCGAGGCGCTCAGGCCGAATGAGCCCGCGCCGCCGCCACAAACGAGTCGAACAACGCCTGATGCTCAGGAAGATCCAGCAGGCATTCCGGGTGCCACTGCACGGCCAGGGCGAAATGGTCGCCCGGCAGTTCGACGGCTTCGGTCAGGCCGTCGGAGGCGTGCGCGACCACGCGCAGCGCCGGCGCCACGTCGCGGATGGCTTGATGGTGCAGGCTGTTGACGTTCAGAATCGGGCAGCCAAGGCTGCGTGCCAGACGCGATTCCTCGGCGACCTGCACGGCGTGCGGGCGGAGCGTGAAGTCGTCGTCGCCGTAGGTGTGCCGGATCGCGCCAACGTGTTCACTGACATCCTGATAGAGCGTCCCGCCGAGCGAGACGTTCAGCAGCTGGGCGCCGCGACAGATCCCGAACAACGGCTGACGATCGGCGAGCGCCCAACCGGTGAGCAGCAGCTCGGTCCGATCACGCTCGGCCGACAGGCCGCCGAGCCGGGGGTGACGCGTGGTCGCGCCGTAGCGCTCCGGCTCGACGTCGCCGCCGCCCGAGAGCAGCAGACCGTCGAGCCGCTGCGCCAATTCGCGCAGCACCGTCTCGCTCAATCCGAGCGGCACCAACAGCGGAAGGCCGCCCGCGCGCGCCACGCCCTGCACGATGTCGGCGACCAGGCGGTCGAGGTTGGCACGGTCAGGGTCGTTGTCGGGATGGATGGTGATGCCAATGAGGGGGCGCATGAGCATGGGTGACTGGATCAATGGGCGATTGGGTGTTTGGCGTGATCGTGCCGTGGTGCGGATTATATCGGGGCGGCGGCGTCTGGGCGATGCCGGTCGAGGTTCAGTGCTACTTGACCGCTCACTCGCGATTTCACGCAACTTTTGGACCCGGGCGCCGCGGCCCTGTCTACAATGCGAAGATATGACGGTCTTCGCGCAGCTCCACAATGCGATCGACTATCCCCTGCGACAGCTCTTTCGTTGGGGGCGGGGCGGCTTGCAATGGCGCAACGAGTCGAAGACCGAGCTCTACGCCCAGAACCCGGCGGCCGCGGCCGAGGCCCGGCGCCTGCATGCGACCTACGACCTGACGTACTTCGCACGCCACAGCCGCGCCCGCAGTTACCGCGAGAACCTGTACTACCTGGCGCTGATCGACAGCGCGCTCACGCCGCCGGCCGCGGGCTGGGGCCGGGTCGCCGACATCGGTGTCTCCGACTGGTTCTATGCCCACGCGCTCTACGCCTACCTCAAGCGACACCATGCTGCGCCGGAGTTGATCGGCTATGAGGCCGACGCCTTCCGCGTCTACAACGATCTGCACTCGCGCCAGGATTATGCCCATGCCTACATGCGCGGGCTGCCGTCCGAGCGCGTGATCTATGAGCCGCGGGCTTTCGTCGCGCAGCCCGAGTCCTACGACCTGGTGACGCTGTTCTTTCCGTTCGTCTTCGAGCGCGATCATCTGGCCTGGGGCCTGCCGCGCGGCCTGTTTCGGCCGCAGGCTCTGCTGGCCGCGGCCTGGGGCAGTGTGCGCGCCGGCGGAACGCTGTTGATCGTCAATCAAGGCGTCGACGAGCATGCGGCCCAACTGGCCGCCTGCGCGGCGATCGAAGCCCCGGTCGCGCAAGCCGCCCGGTTCGAGAGCCCGCTCTTCCACTACGCGTTGCCGCGCCACGTGATCCGCGCGGATAAGCCGGCGACCTGATGTCCCTGTTCCAGTTGCTCTCCCGCGCCACACCCGTCGTCGAAGCTCCGTTGCCGAGGGTCGAGCCTTATCTGGTCCTGCCCGACCGACAGGCCGAGGCATCGCTCGCGCCGCGGTCCGGCGTTCACATCGCGCATCTGGTCGACGTGATCGGCCCGCGCCCGGCCGGCAGCGCCGAGGAACGTGCCGCGGCCGACTACGTCGACGCTCAGCTGCGCGCGGCCGGCTACACGCCCGAGCGACAACCCGTGCCCTTCGCGCCGCACCTGGCCTTCACGCCGTGGTTTGCGCTGGGCGGTGGGCTGCTGTTCGCGGCGGCGACCTGGCTGCAGAACCTGCCCGGCCTGGCCTTCGTCAGCCTGATCTACATCATCGTCCTGCCGGAGCTGACGCGCTGGCTCAGTCGCCGGCGCGCCCGGACCGCCCAGAGCCAGAACGTCATCGCCTTCACCGCTGCGCCATCCGACGCGCCGACCCTGATCGTGTGCGCGCATCTCGACAGCGCCCCGGCGACCGCGCTTGGCCTGACGGCGTTGCGCGCCCTGCACCAGCAGATCATGTTCGTCAATCTGCGCGTTGCCTGGGCCGTGGCCGCTCTGGCCGCTTTGCGATTGCTCGGGCTGGCGTTGCCCGAGCTCGCGTTGACGTTCGGGAGCGCGGCCGGTATTGTGGCCGGCGCGACCTGGCTGGCGCTCGAGCTTGGCTCCCAGCTCGGCGGTCCGCGCGACTTCGCCCCGGGCGCCAACGACAACGGCTCGGGCGTCGGTGTGGCCCTGGCTGTGGCCGAGCGGATCGCGGCCCAGCCGCCTTCGCGGCTGCGGGTCGGCTTCCTGTTCACGGGTGCGGAGGAGACCGGGCTGCACGGCGCCGAGGCCTTCGCGGCGACCGTGGCGCGTGGACAACGCGTGGCGGTGCTCAACCTCGACATGGTCGGCTCAGGCCGCGATCTGATCACGATTACGCAGGACGGCGCCCTGCAGGCTTTTGAGACCGATGTCGAGCTAAACGTCCTGATCCGCGAATGCGACGTGACCGTGCGCGGTCGGGCCTTTCGGCTGCGCAGCGGCGATCATGCGCCTTTCCTGCGACGTGGCATCCGGGCGGCCGCACTCCAGGCCGTCGGTCGGTCCGAGGCCGAGCTCGCATATCACACCCCGGCCGACGACCTCAGCCTGATCGACCCGCGCACGCTCGACCGCGTCGCGCGGCTGGTGTGCTCCGTCATCGATCAGGCTGACGTGCGCGGCTATCCGTACCCCGCGTAGGCGCAAGACACCGGGAGTGCCCCGAAGTATCCCGATGTCTTGTTTGAAAATTTAAGGTTGGCGAATCCGACATCGGCACACGCCATGCACTATGTCACGCAGACACGGCGAAAGACGGCAAACGGGAACCCTGGCACAGAACTTGCCAGCCTCAGTAGTCATCCGCAGCCAATTCTGCTGCATAAGGAACGTCCGATGGCCAACGACCAACTCGACCTGATCCGCACCGACCGCGTGGCGCTTCCCTGCCACCACTGCGGCCAACAGACACCCAACGTGTGGGCATACACCAAGATGGATGCCTTCCGTTTGTCGTACACGGAGTTTCGGGCCTGCGGGTATCGATGCGCCCAGGCGGCGGCCCTCGCCGAGGCGGTCCCGGCCGAGGCCAAAGCCGATGTCAAGCGCCCGGGGGCCTGGATCGGCGCCCGGCGCAGTTGATCCTGAGCTTGTTTGTCTCAAAACAGCCCACGAACGACGGACATGTCCGTCGTTCGTGGGCTGTTTTCTTTCGAATGGCGCGATATTCAAGGCCAGAATCGGGACCTGACGACTCGCCCGGGCATACTCTGCGGCGACCCGGTGCCGAGGGCGCAAGGCCTGTGCTAAAATACCCAAGTACGTCAGGTTTGCCGATGTCCCTCGGCCCGCACGCTCGGCCGGGGGCTTTTTTATGAGTTCACCAGGCGCCTTCGGGCGCGGAAACGCACGCATGATCGAACGCACCGACCTTCGCAACATCGCCATCATCGCCCACGTCGACCACGGCAAGACCACGCTGGTCGACGGTCTGCTCCGCCAGGCCCGCACCTTTCGAGACAACCAGCACGTCGCCGAGCGCGTGATGGACAGCAACGACCTCGAGCGCGAGCGCGGCATCACCATCTTCGCCAAGAACGCGGCCTTTGTGTACAAGGGCGTCAAAGTCAACATCGTCGACACCCCCGGCCACGCCGACTTCGGTGGCGAGGTCGAGCGGGTGATGAACCTGGTCGACGGCGTGCTCCTCCTGGTCGACGCCGCCGAGGGCCCGATGCCGCAGACGCGCTTCGTGCTGCGCAAGGCGCTCGAGATGAAGCACAAGGTGATCGTGGTCATCAACAAGGTCGACCGCAAGGACGCGATCCCCGAGGATACGCTCAACAAGACCTTCGACCTGTTCATCGAGCTCGGCGCCAGCGACGATCAGGCCGACTTCCCGATCATCTACTGCAACGCCCTGACCCAGCAGGCCGGCCCGACTGTCGAGCTTTCGCCAAGCTACGAGCCCCTGTTTGAGGCGATCCTGGCGCACATCCCGTCGCCCAAGGTCGACCCGGATGCGCCGACCCAGATGCTGGTGACCACGCTGACCTACGATGATTACAAGGGCCAGATGGTGGTCGGCCGCATCTTCAACGGCAAGATCCGCAAGGGCCAGCAGATCGCGCGCGTCGACGAGCACGGCCAGGTCGAGACCTTCAAGTTGACCTACCTCTTCGGCTTCCTGGGCCTGGGCAAAGTCGAGATCGACACCGCCAGCGCCGGCGACATCGTCGCCGTGGCCGGCATGGACGAGATCCACATCGGTGACACGCTGGCCGATCCGCAGGACCCGCATGCGCTGCCCGGCATCCGGGTCGAGCCGCCGACCGTGCGCATGACCTTCGGCGTCAACACCTCGCCGTTCGGCGGGCGTGAGGGCCGCTTCGTGACGTCGCGCCAGATCCGCGAGCGCCTCAATCAGGAACTGCTCCACAACGTCAGCCTGCGGGTCGAGGACACCGACCAGGCCGACCGCTTCCTGGTCAGCGGGCGCGGGGAGTTGCACCTGGCGGTGCTGATCGAGACCATGCGCCGCGAAGGCTATGAGCTCGAGGTCTCGCGCCCCGAAGTGATCATGATCAAGGGCCCGGCCGGCGACACGCTCGAGCCGTTCGAGGAGTGCCACATCGAGGTGGCCGAGGCCCATATGGGCACCGTGATCGAGATGCTCGGCCGCCGTCGCGCGCAGATGACCAACATGCACCAGGGCGGCGACGGCTCGGTCTATCTGACCTATCTCGCCCCGACCCGCGGCCTGCTGGGCTTCCGCTATCAGTTCCTGACGGCGACGCAGGGCACCGGCCAGATGCACTCGCTCTTCCACGGCTATCAGCCGTACGCGGGCACGTTCGAGCAGCGCGAGTTGGGCAGCGTGGTCAACATCGAGAGCGGCTCGGCCACGGCCTATGCGATCCGCAACGCCGAAGATCGGGCGTCGCTGTTTATCGAGCCGGGCACCGAGGTCTACGAGGGCATGGTCGTGGGCCAGCATGTGCGGCCCGAGGACCTGATCTACAACATCACGCGCAAGAAGCAGCTGACCAACGTCCGCGCCGCCCGCGCCGAAGTGCTCGAGGCCCTCACGCCACCCCGGCGCATGAGCCTCGATGAGTGCATCGAGTATTTGGGCGACGACGAACTACTCGAGGTCACGCCCGAGAGCCTGCGCATTCGCAAGCGCGTCCTCAAGGCCGAAGATCGCGCCAAGATCCAGAAGCGCGCCGAAAAAGAGCTCGAAAACCAGAGCTGAGAATTAACCGCGCAG
>JAEURK010000272.1 GCA_016789175.1 Anaerolineales bacterium | reverse complement strand
GTGCGGTGTCAGGTCCTGCAGGCCTTCGTAGATCTTGCCGGGCTCTCGCAGAAATTCCGGGATCTCGTTCGGCTTGACCTTGCCCGGGTTGGTGCGCGACGTGTGCAGGAACGTGCCACCCGAACGGTCAACGCGCCGCACCGCCTCACGGCTGAGCGGCGTGATCCACTCTTCGTTGTCGTCGAGGTCCGGATTGGCTCGCAAGAGCCCCATCCAGCCGCGGCGAATGCCCAACACCTCGTAGCCGTTGTCCAGGGCCCGGTTGACGATGGCCTTGATGGCGGGGTTGAGCCCAGGGACGTCGCCCCCGCCGGTCAGAACTCCGATGCGCATGATTGCCTCTTAACACCCTTACGGGTTAGGGATTTCGGCTATTCTACCGTACTCAGTCCGGGCGGCCAGACCCAGGGCGGACAAGCAGTCAGGGCCCCTACATCCGAATGTCGGTCGGGGGACACCCTGCCGCGACTATCGCGCATGATCCGAATGAGCTCAGCGACTGGCTCTTTCGGCAATTCGCGCCCTACGCGCCGGCGGCCGCCCCGTTTGTGAAGAAGCGCAGGCCGGTCGCTGTGACATCTGTCAGGGTCTGCGACGGCGCGGCCGGAGTAGAGTGCAACAGCGTGCTAGACTTAAGAATCCTACGCACAACCCATCCAGAGGAGAACCCCATGGCACAACCTTCTGCAACACCCGCCGGCATCGATAAGATCGCCGAACTGCTCGGCGGCGAAGCCGAGTCCCTCCTCCAGCACACGTGTCAGACGATCGGCAAAGATCAGATTCAGATCCCGGGGCCCAGGCACGTCGACGACGTCTGGGTCGGGTCGGATCGCAATCCGCAGGTGCTGCGCAGCCTGGCGCAGCTGCACAACCACGGCCGGCTCGCCGGCACCGGCTACGTCTCGATCCTGCCGATCGACCAGGGTATCGAGCACTCGGCCGGCGCCTCGTTCGCCAAGAACCCGATCTACTTCAACCCGGCCGGCATCACCGAGCTTGCGATCGAAGGCGGCTGCAACGGCGTGGCCTCGACCTTCGGCGTGCTGGGTCTGGTGGCGCGCAAGTACGCGCACCGCGTGCCCTTCATCGTCAAGATCAACCACAACGAGCTGCTCACCTACCCCAACAAGTTCGACCAGGTGATGTTCGGCACGATCAAGGAGGCCTGGAACCTCGGCGCCGTCGCGGTCGGCGCCACCGTGTATTTCGGCTCGCCCGAGAGCACGCGCCAGCTGGTGGACGTCGCCCAGGCTTTTGCAATGGCCCACGAGCTCGGCATGGCCACGATCCTGTGGTGCTACGTACGCAACCCCGGCTTCAAGGTCAACGGCGTCAACTACGAGACCTCGGCCGACCTGTCGGGCCAGGCCAACCACCTGGGCGTCACCATCCAGGCCGATATCATCAAGCAGAAGCTCCCCGAGAACAACGGCGGCTACAAGGCCGTGACGATGGAAGGCGGCTCGTACGGCAAGACCGACGAGCGCGTGTACACCAAGCTGTCGTCGGATCATCCGATCGACCTCACCCGCTACCAGGTGGCCAACTGCTACATGGGCCGGGTCGGCCTGATCAACTCCGGCGGCGCCAGCGGCAAGAACGACTTCGGTGAGGCGGTCAAGACGGCCGTGATCAACAAGCGCGCCGGCGGCATGGGCCTGATCAGCGGCCGCAAGGCCTTCCAACGCCCGCTGGCCGAGGGTGTGGCATTGCTCAACGCCATCCAGGATGTCTATCTCTGCCCGGATGTGACGATCGCCTGAGCGCGCCGCCATGAAACCGCCGGATCTCATCAGGTTGATCCTGCCGTTGATCACGGTTGTTGGATTCGTAGCGGCCGGGCAAAGCGGCAGTCTGCTGCTGATCGTGCCCATGGGCGGAGCGATGGTGGCCTCGGTGGGCTACACGCTGTATCAATACTGGCGAACCGAACAGCATCGCAAGGCGCGGGGGTAACCGCGACTGTGGATTTGGCTGGCCGGCATTTCACCGGGAAATACAGGCAGCGCGCGTCGGGGCTTCGCCCGACGCGCGCTGCCTTTCGTTTCATCCACGGGCGCTCGCTTTGACTTACGTCAACGCGAGCGTCCCGTGGCCCAATCCGGAGTACAATTATTGGATAGCTTGGTCACCTGGCCCCACATGTGCCTGGCAGGCACGCACCAACTGAACATTCCGAATCATGACCTTACCCAGTCTCGTCTTCCACGCGGGAACAGGCCTCGCCTGTTGCCAGATTCCGCTTGTTGTGCGCGCCTGGCATGCTGCGCTGGCAGGCTCATCCTACAACCTGGCCCTGATCGTGACGGCCAGTTGGGCCCTGGCGTTGAGCCGCTATCTTGGCTCCGATCAGCTCCGGCTTGCGCTTTGGCACGGGACGTCGCCCCGCCCGGTTCCGCTGGATGTGCAGATCCGGGGCACGCAGTCGCTCCTGGCCTGGCTCGCCGATCTTGCCGTGGCGTTGAACGGGCCTATGGGGCCGGCGTCCGTGGGTAGCGTGGCCGGTGGTCTGTGTCTTGATCCGTGCGCCGCAACGGCGATGGACGTCCCCGTCCTGACATTGGATGACCGTCGGTCGGGCCTGACGACGCTTGGTTTGCAGTTCGACCGCGCCCGGGTCGATGAGCCGGCGGCCGCCCGGCTGCTGGCTCAGGTGGCCCGGACGGTCGACAGCATCCTGACCGACCCGCACCAGAGGCTCGTCGACGTGGATGTGCTGCCCCCCGACGAAAGCGCACTGCTTGTCGGCACCTGGAACGCCACGACCCGCGACTTCGGCGACAACCGCACGTTACGGGCGTTGTTCCTCGATATCACCTGGGCCCACGCCGCCGACCCGGCCGTGATCGAGGGCGAGCAAGTCCTCACCTTTGGCCACCTTCGAACGGCCGCGTTGCGATTGGCCAACCGGCTGATCGCGGCGGGCGCGCGGCCCGGTGATCCGATCGGCCTGCACCTGCCCCGCTCGACCGAGAGCGTGATCGCCTGGCTGGCCATCCTCATGGCACGCGGTGTCACCGTGCCGTTGGATCCGAGCTACCCGGTCGACCGGTTGAGCTACATGATCCAGGACTCCGGCTGCGCCATCGCCGTGACACGCGCCGATCTCGCGGCCCAACTGGCCGGCCGGGTGGCCCGGCCGATCACGGCCGATGACCCCATCTCGCCCGGTGAGACCCCGGGCGACGCGGTTCCTCCAAACGTGAGTGACGCGGCGGCCGAGGATGTGTTGTATTTGCTTTACACCTCGGGCTCGACCGGGACGCCCAAGGGTGTGCTTGGCACACACGGGGCCACCCTCAATCGGCTGCGCTGGATGTGGGCCGAATACCCCTTCGGCACCGACGAGGTCGGGTGCCACACGACGACGCTCAACTTCGTCGACTCGGTCTCGGAGGTCTTTGGGCCACTGCTGCAAGGCCGGCCGCTGGTCGTGGTCGATCACAAGACCGTGCGCGATATCGGTGCCTTCACCGCCGTCCTGGCACGGCATTCGGTCTCGCGTCTGGTGGTGGTGCCGTCGCTGTTGCGTGCCATCCTAGACGCGCCCCAGCAGCTGGAGCAACGCCTGAGCGCGCTTCGGATCTGCGTGTCGAGCGGAGAAGCCCTGGCCGCGGATCTGGCCGCCCGGTTCGTGGAACGTCTGCCCCGGGCCCGCCTGCTCAACCTGTATGGCTCGTCGGAAGTCGCCGGCGATGTGACGGCCTTCGAGGTTCGTGCCCCGGTCGACCTGAACGCGCCGATCTTCATCGGCCGCCCGGTCGCCAACACCCGCATCTACATCCTCGACCCGCAAAGACGCGTCGCCCCGATCGGGGCCGCAGGCGAGCTTTTCGTCGTCGGCCCTCATGTGGCGCGCGGTTACCACAACCTGCCTGACGCGACGGCCGAGCGCTTCGTCGAGATCGTGGTGGCAGGTCGGTCGGAACGCGCTTTTCGGACCGGAGATCTCGCGCGTCGCTGGCCGAGTGGCGAGATCGAGCACCTCGGGCGCCGCGACGATCAGGTCAAGATCCGGGGCAACCGGGTCGAGCTCTCGGAGGTGAAGCAGGCGCTGATGCAGCATCCCGTCGTCGCCGACGCCGTGGTGCTCGCGGCACCCGACGGCGCCTCGGGCCGACAGCTCATCGCATTCATCACGTCGAGCTGCGCCACCTCCTCGGCCGATCTGCGCGCTTTCATGCAGGCGCGCGTGCCGGCCTATATGGTGCCGGCCCGGTTCGTGTTCGTGGAGCGCTTGCCCCTGACGCCGAACGGCAAGGTCGATCGCCAGGCACTGCTGGCGTTGCCGGCCGAGCCCGAGGCGGTTCAGCCGGATGCCAACGCGGTCACGGACACCGAGGCCCGCCTGCTCGGTCTGGCCCGTGACGGGCTTGGCCTTCCGATCACCAGCACCGCCAGCGACCTGGTGGAGGCCGGCGCCGATTCTCTGACGCTCATGCGTCTGGCCGCGCAGATCGAGCACGTGTTCGCCGTCCGCCTGACGACCGAGGAATTTCTCGCGCGCCCGACGATCGCGCAGCTGGCGGCCTGGATTGATGCCGGCGCTCCCGCCACGACGACCCTGCCTGTCGCGCATGAGCTGCTCAAGGTCCTGCAACCCACCGGCACCGGCGATCCGTTCTTCCTGGTCCACGGCTTCGGCGGCGGCGTCCTGGGGTACATCGACCTGGCGCGCGCGCTCGGCACCAGGCGGCCGGTGCTTGGGATCCAGGCGGTGGGCCTGGAGGACGAGCGCGAGCCTGACCGCACGATCGAGGCCATGGTCGAGCGCTATGTGGCCGCCGTGCGCGCCCAACAGCCCGTGGGGCCCTACTCTCTCGGCGGATACTGCCAGGGCGGCATCCTGGCCTACGAGATGGCGCGGCGGCTGCAGGCCGAAGGGCAGGCCGTCGCGCTGGTCGCGATCTTCGAAGGCTATGCCCTCTCGCGACGCGATGCGCTGGCCGGTCTGGTCACACCGGCCGGTCTGTGGAAGTTTGCGTGCAACCTGCCGAGTTGGGTGCGCAACGAGGTCACGCGTCGCTGGGATCGCACGACCTGGCTGGCGCGTCTGACCGACGTTGAGCGCGGGCTGCGACGCGAGTGGCACGCCCTGGACAACAACGAAGACGCCGCCGAGATCATCGACGAGATGGACATCATCGCGGCGCAGCAAACGGCGCTGTTGAACGTGCACTCCGATGCCTTCAACTACTATCGACCGGGGCCCTATGCCGGCCGCGTCGCCCTGTTCCGCGTCGCGACCATGTCGCTCTTGCGCGTGGCCGATGACGACTTCGGTTGGGGGCGGACCACCCACGGCGTCGACACCTACCTAATCGACGGCGCCCATCACAACATCCTGCGTCCCCCGCATGTGCAGTCGCTAGCCAGGCAACTTAGCAAGGCGCTGGCCGCTGCCGAAAGCCGGTAATCCAGGGCGATCGCGTCCGATTACGGTAGTACCATCAGTGGGTTGTTGAGAGATCGAGGCCGGCGCACACTGAGGCGCTGAAAGCACGGGCTCGCGCACCGGCCCGCACCAGCGATAGGACCACACCCATGGGTGGAGTTTTCGGGTTTGCGGATCCGGGTCTCCGAATAGATCGCCCCAAGTTCGCGGCAACTCAGGCGACGCTGTTGAGCCATGTGCCTTGGGCTCAAACCGATTGGTACGCCGATCCGGTCCACCCTATCGCCATTGGGCACATCGGCATCGGCATCTTCAACCCGGGGCCGCAACCCGTCTGGGATGCCGAGCACCGACGCGCCGTCGTCATGGCGGGCGAGATCTACGCGATCGGCGAGCGCGCCTTCGAGGCGAACCGATCGCCGGAGCCGGCGCTACTCGCGTTGTACGGTCAATATGGCGACCACTTCGCCGCCCAGATCAACGGCGCATTTATCTGCGCGATCTGGGACTCGCAGGCGCAGCGGTTGGTGCTTGCCAATGATCGCTTCGGGCTTTATCCCCTTTATTACACGCTACAAGATCGGCGTTTGGTTTTCGCCTCCGAAGTGAAGGCGATCATCGCGGCACCCGGCTTCCGGCGGGAGCTCGATCTGGTCGCGCTGGCACAATACGGGCGATTCCAGCACTTGCTGGGCGACCGAACCTTCTTTGAGGACGTTTCCCAACTCGCCCCGGCCACCGTGCTGAGCTTTGACCTCGCCACCGGCGACTCGCGTGCCGCCCGGTATTGGACCTTCGCCGATGTGCCCGATCGTTCAAAGATCGGTTTCGCCGAAGCCGTTGAGGAGTCCGGGCGCCTGCTGCGGTTGGCGACAACCCGCCGGTCGGATCGTACTTACGCCACCGGCGTCTATCTAAGCGGCGGACTTGATTCGCGCACCTTATTGGGGTTGATGCCGACTCGCCCGGTGCACTCGTTCACCTATGGCATACGCAACTGTCGCGATGTGATGCTGGCCAAACGAATTGCGCAGGCCGCCGGTAGCCAGCACCACTGGTGCGATCTCCCGGATGGTCGCTGGGTGCTCGAGCACGTCGATCGTCACCTGGAATTGACCGAGGGATTTCACAGCTGGATCCACTCGCACGGCATCAGCACGGTCGATCAAGCCCGTGAGCACATCCAGGTCAACCTCAGCGGTTGGGATGGCGGCCAGGTTATGGGACATCCGGAGCTGGAAAACCGCCGATTGTCTCATCCTGTTGACGTGCGCGCCCTTGCCACCCATGTATTTGAGCGCATGAATCAGAATTGGACCTGGCCGGGCCTGACCGAGGCGGAGGAGGCCCTGTTGTATCGGCCGGCGATCTGGCGCCGGGTGCGCGGCCTGGCCTTCGACTCAATGCGCGAGGAGTTGGGCCGCTTCGAGCATATGCGTCCCGACATGCGGACCGAGTATTTCGCGGCACGCAACCACTGCGGGCGGTTGACTCAGAACATGCTGGCGTTCTATCGGACGCATGTCGAAGTGCGCACGCCGTACTTCGACTACGCCGTTTTCGATTTTGTGAGCTCGCTGCCGTTCGAGTACCGAGCGCGCCGTCGGCTATACTACGCCGTGATCGCGCGGGAGACACCGGGCCTGGCTACCATCCCGTTCGACAAAGAGGAATACCTGCCGACCGACCGGGCCTGGCTCCGCGAGCCCCACAAACTCGGGGTCAAGCTGCGCAACCGGCTGGGGCGATACGTTCCTGGCCTCTTTCCCGAGCGACCCAATCTGTATGCCGACTACGAAAACTACCTGCGGCATGAGTTGCGCGAGTGGGCCGAAGGCATCCTGTTCAGCCCGCGCACGGCGGAGCGCGGGCTGTTCGACCCGGCCTTTCTGCGGTCGCTCATGGCCCGGCACGTGTCCGGGCGAGAACTGTGGACCATCGGTAAGATCGCGCCCTTGATGACCTATGAAATGATGTTGCGACGCCTGGCCGACGACGTTAAGATTTAGGCGCCTCGCCGACGATTTTCATGTCAGATATCGCCCCGCCCCCCCTTCCGAACATCGGCCGCAAAATCGCGCGCAACACGCTGTTTGTGACGCTCGGGCAGATATTGCTCAAGATCTTCGGCTTCCTGTTTGGCGTGTTCGTCGTCCGACAGCTGGGCGATGAGCAATACGGCCGCTACTCGATCGTCGTGGCCTGGGTCGGTCTGTTCTCGATCTTTGTCGAACTGGGTGTGACGCAATTCGTGATGCGCGAAATGGCGCGCTCGGGTGCGCGCGCGACTGCGCTCTTTTGGAACCTGATCGGGATCCGCCTGATGTTGGCCTTGATCGGCCTGGTGGTGATCCCGTTGACCTCGCTGGTGGTGGGCTACGAGAGCGACATCACTCTCGGGGTCTTGCTCTATGTCGTGACTTTCGTGATCTCCGCGTTTCACGCCCCGCTCGATGCCGTCCTGACCGCTCGCGAAGCCTTCGGGTGGACGACGTTGCTCACCATCGTCGGTCAGATCACCTGGCTGATCCTCGGCACGATCGTCATGGGGCTGCGGCCCAGCTTTCTCTGGCTGCTGGCCGTCGGGCTGGCGGCCATGCTGCCGCAACTCATCCTGGCGATCTGGGTCACCCGCCGCCATGATCTGGTGGAATGGCCGCCGCGCTTTCAGCCGGCCGAATGGCCGCGCCTGATGCGGGCCGGATTTCCGTTCGCCGTAATCTCGCTGGCGCTGACCATCGCTTTCAGCATCGACACCGTCATGCTCTCGTGGTTCGTGAGCGATGCCGAGGTGGGCTGGTACAACGTCGCCTATGGCCTGGTCCGATCGTTCGTGTCGTTGCTGACCGGTTTCAGCGTCGCCATGGTCCCCACCCTGGCGCGCGTGTTCGTGACCGATGCGCCGGTGGTCGGGCGCTGGCATGCCCACTCCACCCGCTTGATCGCCTTTCTCTCTCTTCCGCTGGCTGTCGGCGGCATGCTGTTGGCGGATCCCCTCATCCGATTCCTGTACACGCCCGACATCTTCCCGGCGGCCCGAGCCCTGGCGATCATCATATGGGACATCCCGCTGCTGATGTACGCGGCAACCTGCGGCAACGTGACCACCATCATCGGCGAGGAGCGCTCGGCCGCCCGGATCAACACCTTGAACGCCATAGCCAATATCGCGCTCAACGCTTTGCTGATCCCCTGGTTCGGGATGTTGGCCGCTGCCGCCGTCACCGTTATCACCGACCTCCTGGCGGTGATCCAGTTCGACGCCCTGCTCCGGCGCAAGCTGGTTCTGCCGAGCGTCAGCGGAGCCCTGATCAAGGTGATCGCGGCCTGCATCGGCATGAGCGCGGCCGTGCTCCTGACCGGCGAATGGCATGTGGTGCTCCGCATCGGTCTCGGCGGCGCCGTCTACGCCGTGTTGATCCTGGCCACCGGGTTCATCGAACCAGAAGAATGGGGCCTGCTCAAGCGCGTGCTCAGGGTCCGAAAGACCTGACCCACGCCCGCTCATGGATACGAACACGCCGATCGCTCCGCGGGCTGTTCGCGCTTTGGATGACCGATCAACCACATGACATAACGGGGGCTAAAGACGGTGTGACGAGACTGTACGCCGAACCTGACCCATGTCAGACCCGTCCTTGCCTTTCTCCTCCCGGCAGCCTTGAGCAGCCAGACAGCGTCGCATCCAGGCGAAACGGCGAAAACCGCATCACTTGGGCGGCTTCGCGTTTCGCTTGGACGCGACAGTGTCGTAACAGTTACGACCCTTACCGGAATTGTCTAGAAAAATAGACCTTCCGGCCTATGTCGGATCGGGCCAGTTGCGTCGTAAGGTGAGGTGTCCGAACAGCCAGGGCGTTTCATCGATCCAGAATTCGGTCAATTGAATCGTTGAGTCAATACGTTTCGCTGTGCGGGGAAACACCCGCGCTCATGGGTGCCGCCTGATTGCGATCGTGAGGCTGGCATGCGCATACTCTTGGCCGTTCATCACTTTCCGCCGCGCTACACCGGCGGAGCCGAATGGCGGGCTCATCGCACTGCCCGAGCATTGCTGGCTCGCGGCCATGTCGTGCGCGTGGTCTGTGTCGAGCAGATCGATGCACCGCCGACCGCTCCACTGACCTGGCAGGACGACACGTATGACGAGGTAGACGTCCGCCGCCTGTCGTTCAACCTGGCCGCCGCGCCGGATCCCTTCCGCTGGACCTACGACAACACCTGGATCGGCGAGCACCTGCGTCTGTTGATCGCCGAGTTCAAACCCGATGTGCTGCACGTCATCAGCGGCTATCTCATCTCCGGCCGCGCTCTGCGCGTTGCAGCCGAGCTCGGTATCCCCAGCGTCGTCACGCTGACGGACTTCTGGTTTCTGTGCCCGCGCCTGTCGCTGCGCCGCCCGGATGGCTCGGTTTCGAAGCTGCCCGTCGCCACCGCCGAATGCGCTCAATGTCTGGGTGAAGAGCGCCGGCGCTATCGATGGTCCGCCCGCGTGGCTCCCGAGCTGATGCGCCGGTATTGGGCACGACAGACAGGACCGATTCAACGGATCGAGGCCCGGCGCGCGTTTTTGCTCGACTCACTCAACCAGGCCGGAGCCGTCATCAGCCCGTCTGAGTTTCTGCGGTCGATCCACATCGAAGCCGGCGTGGCACCCGATCGGATCCGTTTTTCGCGCCAGGGTCGCGACTTCCCCGACCTTACGCCGGAGCTTATGCGCAAGACCCCGAGTGGCACGCTGCGTTTGGGCTATCTGGGCCAGATCGCCGAGCTTAAGGGCGTGCATGTGCTGCTCGAGGCTGCGCGGCGTCTGGCGGGCCAAAAACTCTCGGTGACGGTCTACGGTGACCTCGAACCCTTTCCGAAATATTCGGCCTTGCTGAAGAAGCTGGCGGCCGACGATCCGCGCATCCGGTTGGCCGGCGCGTACCGCGGCCACGCCGCCCTGGCCCAGATCTTTCCTGAGCTCGACGCGATCGTGGTGCCGTCGCTCTGGTACGAGAACAGCCCCAACACGATCCTCGAGGCCTTCGCCTACAAAACGCCCGTGATCGCGACCCGCCTGGGTGGTATGGCCGAGCTGGTTCGACACGGCGAAAACGGGTTGTTGTTCGAGTCTGGAGATGCCGACGACCTGAGCCGCCAGATCTGGCGCCTCCTGGCCGAGCCTGGATTGCGCGACCGTCTCGGTTCTGGCGTCCCTCCGGTGCGGACCGTGGCAGAGGAGATCGACGAACTGGTCGCTATGTATGGGGCACTCACGTCGGGCGCGGCATCGGAGCTTGCCAAGCCGGGAGGCGGGTAAACATGCGTATTCTGGTCACGGGCGCCGCAGGATTCATCGGTTCGCATCTCGCGGGTCGATTGGCGATGCAGGGGCATTGCGTCAGCGGGCTGGATTGTTTCACGCCTTACTACTCGCCGGCCCTCAAGCTCGTCAACGTGCGTGAGCTCGAAGCGCAGGGTGTCGCGGTGCGCCAGATCGACCTGGCAGTCGATGACCTGTCCGAGGCCATCGCGAATTGCGACGTCGTTTACCATCTCGCTGCTCAACCGGGGATCTCCCCGACCAGCACCTTCGAGTCTTACCTGCGCGATAACGTCATCGCGACTCATCGGCTCGTGGACGCCCTCAGCCGGGTCCGGATCCCGCCGGTGCTGATCAACATCGCGACCTCGTCGGTGTACGGTGCGGACGCTGAGGGCGACGAAAACGCCGAGCCGCGCCCGACGTCGCACTACGGCGTCACCAAGCTCACCGCCGAGCAGCTGGCGTTGGCGGCCTGGCGGTCGCGTGAAGTGCCGACCTGCTCCTTCCGGTTGTATTCGGTCTATGGTCCGCGCGAACGCCCAGACAAGCTCTTCCCCACCCTGATCCGCTCGATCCTGTTCGATGAACCCTTCCCTCTGTTCGAAGGCAGCGAAGCCCACGTGCGCAGCTACACGTACGTCGATGACATTGTTTCCGGATTAGTGCTGGCCTTGAGTCATCTCGAAGAGTGCATCGGCGAGGTCTTCAACCTCGGGAACGACGGCTGTATCACGACCCGTCGCGCAATTGACATCGTCGAGGCGACACTGGGCAAGCGGGCCCGGATCGAGCGCCGCCCGAGCCGGCCTGGCGATCAAACGAAGACCCGGGCCAACATCGGCAAGGCCCGTCGCGTCCTGGGTTACGAGCCGGGCACGCCGCCGACCCAGGGCCTCGCTCAAACGGTCGCCTGGGGCATCAACCACCCCGACCTGCTCCGCCTTCCAACAGCGGTCGCGGTCTGAACCTCCCGTCGGCTAGATCCAGCGCTTGCTGCGCATATAGATCAGGGCTCCGGCAGCCAGGGCCGTCATGAACGCCATCACGGCCGGGTATGCCCATTCCCAGGCCAACTCCGGCATGTGTATGAAGTTCATGCCGTAGACGCCGGCGATAAACGTCAACGGCAGGAATATCGTCGAGATCACCGTCAGGGTCTTCATCACACGGTTGGTGCTTTCATTGACATTGGCCCGATGGATCTCGATCAACTCCGCCAACCAGGATCGCAGATGCTGTTGGTCGGCCAGCAAGGCCTCGGTCTCGCGGCTCAAAACGCGCGTGAACAGACGCTTGGCCTCGCCTTTGATGAAATGTGTCTCATCCTCGCGAATCGCTTTGACGAAGTCCTTGAGGTCCACCAGATAGCTGTACAGTGGCGAGAATTCCTCGCGCAGTTTCAGCACGTGGTCATACTCGATTTCGCGGGCCGGGTGCCCGATGACATCGTCTTCCAGCTTTTCGAATTTTGCCTCCAACGCCCGGTGGATCTCTTGATAGTTGACGATGACGGCCTGTATGAGCATTCCAAACAGGAAGTCGGCACCATGCAGTTGCGCGCGCGTCTGCCGTCCGAGGATCTTGCGGCGCGCCCGCTCGAACACACCAGACGGGATCTTTTCGAACAGCAACACAAAATCCGGCCCCAGGATCAGGCTGCCGGTGACTCGCGCATGGGCGCCTGAGTGCGGGCGGTACAGCAGGATGGCGTAATCGTAGATCAGGCCATCCTGCCGTTCGCCCTCGAATGGCGCCTGCTCGGGCCGAAAGAACGCCTCGGCCAGGGCCGGATCCACGTCAAAATGCGCCAGCACGCGTTGAACGGCGGAGAAGTCGTCCTGCAAGGAGAGACCGCTCAGCGTCAGCCAGTTGACCTGCTTCGGCCTGAGTTGACCCAGTGCCTTGGCCACGTCGGCGAATTCTTCGTAATGGGTCTCAGTCGCGGAGTAGGTCAGAAGCGATGTTCGGCTCATTTTGGGTCGACGGCGATGATGGGGCGTATGGGCAAACCACCCTATGGTCGATGAACCACACGCTCTCGTCAAGGACCGAGCTTTGAAGTGTCGGCCGTCTCCGACCCGCTCAGCCGTGATTTGACACCACCCGCCCCCCATGCCACAATCGGACCGGAGGAGCGTTAATATCATAGCTGCCGGCCGGCGGAGCGCCCGTTTCCAGCGGATTCTCCGGACAAACGCCGAGCACCGTCATTGGCGGCCTGCGCTGGTCGGCCAACAGGATCCAGAGACACCTCCCGATGCCCATCGAGTACATCGATCGCCCCCCGCGCGTACAACCTGAGCTCCCGGTCGCCCAGATCCCGATCCCGGGGCCGCCCAGCCGCTCGTCCGGCGGCGGCCAGGACGTCATCCAGATGCTCCTGCCGTTGATCACGATCGTGGGCTTTGTGGCCGCCTCCGGCACCGGCAGCCTGCTGTTGATCCTGCCCATGGGCGGCGCCATGCTGGCCTCGGTCGGGTACAGCATGTACGCGGCCTGGAAGGCCGGCCAGGCCTATAAACTCAAGGAAAAGCTCTATAAGGACACGCTGGTCGAGCTGCGCCAGGACATGAACCGGCAGCACAATGCCCAGCGCCTGCACTACCGTCACAACTATCCCGACGTCCCCACCCTGCTGGATGTGGCCGCCCGCAAGGAGGTCAGCCGCTTCGGCTCACGCCTGTGGGAGCGTCGCCCCGGCGATCGCGACTTCGGCGCGGTGCGCATCGGCATCGGCAGCCGGCCTTCGACTGTCGTGTATGTGCTGCAGGGCGGCGGCGGCGACGCCGACGAAAGCCCGCTGACTCGCGACGCCGCCCAGCTCGCGGCCGACTCGCTCGTGCTGGCCGACGTCCCGATCACGATCCCGCTGCGCCCGGCCTATGCGCCGCCGCCCGCACCCACCTCCGGCGCCGATGCCGGAGCCGCCCCGGTTGCCCCGCCCGGCGGGGGCGAGGGCATGCTGCCGGCCAAGCACACGCTCGGCATCTTCGGCGCCAACCCGACCCAGGCCGCCGACTACGCGCGCGCCATGCTCGCGCACTTTTGCGGTTTCCACTCGGCGCAGGACACGCGTCTGTACGTCGTCGGACACCCGCACAACGAGGCCAACTGGCAGTGGGCCGAATGGCTGCCGCACGCCACAGTACGCGGCATCGGCGAGGACGACGATGTCGGCAAGCCCAAGCAGTACGACCAACTCTGCTTCGCGGCCGAGGGCGACAAGGTCCAATCGTTCTGGAAGCGCATCAAGAAGGAGCTCGACCAGCGCCAGGTGCGGCTGCGCGACACGAGCGATGACGAGAAGGCCAACATCGGCGACGTCTCGCTGCCCTTCCTGCTGGTGGTTGTCGATCTGTTGGGTGAAATGCCCGAGGCCTCGCCGCTGAAGGAGGTCTCGGCCGAGGCCGTGGTCGCCACGATCAACGGCAACGGCCCGACCCTGGGCGCCGCGATCGTGTTCCTGGCCAACACACCCGCCCAGGTGCCGTCCGAGTGCCAGGCCATGATCGAGGTCGCGGCCGTCGGCGAGAAGACGGTTTTCCGCTACACCGAGGTCGGCTTCAACGCCGCGCGTTACCTCGGCACCGCCGACCTGCTCAACGCCCAGGACGCGCGCCAGCAGTTCGCGGCCCGCATCCGCCGGCTCGAGTTGCAACGCCCGTTCGGCTCCGACCTGCCGCGCTCGGTCGACCTGCTCCAGATGGAGACGGTGCTGCGCGGCAAGCGCATCAACACCGCCGACAAGATCCAGCTGCCGGAGAACTGGAAGCACAGCCTGGTGCCCAAGAACCAGGAGTGGCTGAGCACCCCGATCGGCATGGTCTCGAGCCGCGAGGTGCGCCATCTGATCTTCTCGGCCAAGGAAGGCGGCGACGGCGTCCACGGCATGATCGCGGGCACCACCGGCTCCGGCAAATCCGAGCTGCTGCTGACCATGATCGCGGGCATGGCGATCAAGTACGACCCGCGCATCGTCAACTTTGTGCTGGTCGACTTCAAAGGCGGCGCCGCCTTCGAGCCGTTCAAGAAACTGCCACACGTCGTCGACATCCTGACCAACCTCGAGGCCAACGCCGTCGAGCGCATGTTCGTCGCGATCCAGGCCGTGATGGAGGATCGCTCCACCCTGCTGGCGCGCGCCAACGCCAAGGACCTGGTCGACTACCGCGCCAAGATCGCGCCCCGGCTCGGCCCCGACGACGACCTGCCCAAGACCTTCCCGCATCTGTTCATCGTGGTCGACGAGTTCGCGGAGATGATCACGCAGAACCCGGACTACCGCGCTCAGTTCGAGTCGATCACACGGCTCGGCCGCGCCTTCGGCGTCTCGCTCATCCTGGCCACGCAGCGCCCGGCCGGCGTGGTGTCGGACCAGATGCGCGCCAACATGAAGTTTCGCATCTGTCTGCGCGTCGAGACCTCTGAAGACTCAAAGGAACTGCTCGGCCGGCCCGACGCCGCCTTCCTGCCCAACCTCGGCGGCCGCGGCTACATCCAGGTCGGCAACGACATCCTCAGCGCCGTCCAGGTCGCGCGGGCCGGCGGCGACTACACCGACGACCGCACCCAGACCTTGCCCGACGTGATCTGGCTCGACGAGCAGCCCTCGATCCTGTCGCAACAAGGGCCCGACGCGCCGCTGTATTCGCCGCAAGAAGTGGCCGAGGCGCTGGGCATGAAGCCCGGCGACGTGCCGACCACCCTGGTCGACTGGATCGTGGGCATCGCGGCCCTGCGCGCCAAGCGCGACGGCGTGCCGGTGCAGACCAAGCCCTGGCCGAACCCGCTGCCCAACGACCTCTCGCTGAGCGAGCCGGTCGACGCCCGCTACCTCAACACCGAACGCGCGCTCGAGCCCGGCCGCAAGCTGACGGTCAACCCGACGATCAAGGAGTGGCTTGACAACGCCGACGAGAAACCGCTCTGGGCGCCCTACGACTGGAAGAACCCGCGCCCACTGCGGGTCGACATCGGCCTGATCGACAACCCTTACCGCGCCGAGCAGCGCCTGCTGACCCTCGACGCCTCCGAGCCGACTGTCGTGCTCGGCCAGTCGGGGCGCGGCAAGACCGTGTTCGTCAAGACCCTGCTGACCGCCCTGGCGGCGCAGCGCTCGCCCGACGAGCTGCACATGTATGCGCTCGACTTCGGCCGCGGCGGCCTGAAGGGCATCAAGGCCATCCCGCACCTGGGCGCCTCGATCGACGCCTCCGAGACCGCGCGCGTCGACCAGCTGCTGCGCATGCTGCGCAACTTCATCAACGAGCGCCAGGATCGGCTCTCGAAGTACGCCAACCTGGCCGAGCACAACGCCAAGAACCCGACCAACGTCCTGCCCGAGATCGTGGTCGTGATCGACAATTTCGCGGAGTTCAAGGAGAGCTACGAGGCCCAACTGCCCGAGCTGATGGCCCTCATCCGCGACGGCCGCGCCTTCGGCATGTACTTTGTAATCACGGCCGGCACGCCGGGCGAGGTCACCAACAAGCTTTTCAACCTGCTCAGTCAGCGCCTGACCTTCGCGCAATCGGACCGGATGCAATACGCCGAGATCGTGGGCTCGGGCGCGCGCAGCTTCGACAACGTGCCCGGCCGCGGCCTGATCTCGGTCGTCGTGAAGGACAACCCGCTCCCGCTCGAGTTCCACGTAGGCATGCCGGGCGTGGGCGAGAGCGAGCGTGCGGGGTATGCCAACGCCGACATCGACCCGTACCAGCTGATCGCCGGCCGTATGGAGCGCGCCTGGCTCTCGATCGGCGGCAAGCGTCCGGCGGCGGAGCTGCCGCGCTCGCTCAGCATCCTCGACATGTTCACACTGCTCGAGGGCCGCACGATGGATCGCATCGGCGACCTGCCGATCGCCGAGAGCTGGCGTAAGTCGATGCTGCCCGAGAACCAGGAGTGGCTCAAGTCGCCGATCGGCCTGGTCTCGTCGAAGGAAGTGCGCACAATGTCGTTCCACGCCCAGGCCGACGGCGTGCACGGCATGATCGCGGGCACCACCGGCTCCGGTAAATCCGAGCTGCTGCTGACCATGATCGGCGCGATGGCGATCAAATACGACCCGCGCATCGTCAACTTCGTCATGGTCGACTTCAAGGGCGGCGCGGCGTTCGAGCCGTTCAAGAAGCTCCCGCACTGCGTCGACATCGCCACCAACCTGCAGGGCAACGCCGTCGAGCGCATCTTCATCGCCATCAAGGCCGAGATGGATCGGCGGGCCGCGCTGCTGGCGCGGTCGCGCGTCGACGACCTGGTCAAGTACCGGGCCAAGGTGGTGCCGCAGAAGCGCCCCGACCTGCCCGAGACCTTCCCGCACCTGTTCGTCGTGGTCGACGAGTTCGCGGAGATGATCTCGACCAACCCCGAATACAAGGCCCAGTTCGAGTCAGTCACGCGCCTCGGCCGGGCCTACGGCGTCTCGCTGATCCTGGCCACCCAGCGGCCGGCCGGCGTGGTGTCGGATCAGATGCGCGCGAACATGAAGTTCCGGGTCTGTCTGCGGGTGGAGACGCCTGAGGACTCGAAGGAGCTGCTCAAGAAGCCGGACGCCGCCCGCCTGCCCCAGATCGGCGGCCGCGGCTACATCCAGTCCGGCACCGAACTGCTGACCGAGGTCCAGGTCGCGCGCGCCGGCGGCGACTACACCGACGACAAGCCCGACCCGCTCTACCCGACCGACGAGATCCTGGCGGCGCTGGGGATGTCGGCCGAGACCAAGCCGGGGCTGA
This sequence comes from Anaerolineales bacterium, assembly GCA_016789175.1. Lineage (GTDB taxonomy): Bacteria > Chloroflexota > Anaerolineae > Anaerolineales > UBA6663 > UBA6663. The sequence continues at coordinate 21,749 of JAEURK010000272.1, read as the reverse complement.
TGATCGACTGGATCGTCGGCGCCCTGGCGGCCGAAGCCAAGCGCCAGGGCATACCGAAACAATTCAAGCCCTGGCCGGATCCGCTCCCGGAGCGCCTGTCGCTCAATGGCCCGGTCGACGCCACCTACATCAACGAAGGCATCGCCGCCGGCGACAACACCGTGGTGCTCTGCCCCGAGCTCAAGGCCTGGGCCGACAACGAGGAGCCGGTGGCGCTCTGGCGCCCGTGGCACTTCCAGGCCCCGCTGCCGCTCAAGGCCACCTTTGGCGTGGTCGACAACCCCTTCCGGGCCGAGCAGCGGCTGCTGACGCTCGACCTGTCGTCCGACCCGGTGGCCGTCTTCGGCGCCTCGGGCCGCGGCAAAACCACGTTCGTCAAGAGCCTGCTGTTCTCGCTGGCGGCCCAGCGCTCGCCCAACGAGCTTCACATCTACGCCCTCGACTTCGGGCGCGGCGGGCTGAAGAGCCTGCGCAGCCTGCCCCACTGCGGCGCCACAATCGACTCGTCCCAGCCCGAGCGGGTCGAGCAGCTCTTCCGATTGCTGCGCGGCATCATGACCGAGCGCCAGGACAAGCTTCAGAAGTACGCGTCGATCGAGGACTACAACCTCGAGCACCAGGACAACCCCGATGCCATGTTCCCGGCGGTCGTGGTGGCCATCGACAACTTTGCGGAGTTCAAGGAGAGCTACGAGTACCTGCTCGACGAGCTGACCGGCTTGATCCGCGACGGCCGCGCCTTTGGGATCTCGTACGTCATCACAGCCTCGCAGATCAACGACATCACCAACAAGCTCATGAACCTGCTGACCCAGCGGGTGACGTTTACGCTGGCCGATACCAGCGCCTACTACGACGTGGTCGGGCGCGGCGCGCTCAGCCTGGCCAACCTGCCCGGCCGCGGCCTGATCGCGCACGAGGGCCAGCCGCTCGAATTCCACGTCGCCATGCCGACCCTGGCGCACGAGAAAGACGCGTACTCGCGTCTGGCCGAGCGTATGGAAAAGGCCTGGTTCGACATCGGTGGCAAGCGCCCGGCGGCCGAGATCCCGCGCTCGATCAACATGCTCGAGATGTACACGCTCATCCTGGGCAAGAAGATCGACCGCGTCGGCCAGCTGCCGATCGGCGACAACTGGCGCAAGTCGATGCTGCCCGACAACCAGGAATGGCTCAACGCCCCGATCGGCCTGATCTCGTCCAAAGAGATCCGCAGCATGAAGTTCTCGGCCAAGGCCGACGGCGATGGCGTGCACGGCATGATCGCGGGCACCACCGGCTCCGGAAAATCGGAGCTGCTGCTGACTCTGATCGGCGCAATGGCGATCAAGTATGACCCGCGCATCGTCAACTTTGTGCTGGTCGACTTCAAGGGCGGCGCCGCCTTCGAGCCGTTCAAGAAACTCCCGCACTGCGTCGACATCGCCACCAACCTGCAGGGCAACGCCGTCGAGCGCATCTTCATCGCCATCAAGGCCGAGATGGATCGGCGCTCGAAGGCGCTGGCCGACGGCCGCGTCGGCGACCTGGTCGACTACCGCAAGCGCGTCGTCCCCCGGCTTAAGCCCGACGACACGTTGCCGCAGACCTTCCCGCACCTGTTCGTGATCGTGGACGAGTTCGCCGAGATGATCGTGCAGAACCCGGACTACAAGCTCCAGTTCGAGCAGATTACGCGCCTCGGCCGCGCCTTTGGCGTCACCCTGATCCTGGCGACCCAGCGCCCGGCCGGTGCGGTGTCGGACCAGATGCGCGCCAACATGAAGTTCCGCATCTGCCTGCGGGTGGAAACCGCGGACGACTCAAAGGAGCTGCTCAAGCGCCCGGACGCCGCCACCCTGCCCGCCATCGGCGGCCGCGGCTACGTCCAGGTCGGCGGCGGCCAGCTGACCGAGGTGCAGGTGGCCCGCGCCGGCGGCGACTACACCGACGACCGGCCCGACCCGGTCTACCCGAGCGAGGAAGTGCTCGAGGCGCTCGGTCTGCGCGAGGACAACAAGCCCGGCCTGATGATCGACTGGATCGTCGGCGCGCTGGCGGCCGAGGCCAAGCGCCAGGGCGTGCCCAAGCAATTCAAGCCCTGGCCGGACCCGTTGCCCGAGCAACTGCCGCTCAACCAGCCGGTCGACGCGGCCTACATCGACCACGGCCTGCGCGGACCGACCGTGATCGTCAACCCCGACGTCCAGGCCTGGTGCGACAACGCCGAATCCAAACCGATCTGGAAGCCCTTCGACTTCGGCGGGGGGGTCGCCCAACCGGTCGAAATCAGCCTGGGCGTGATGGACAACCCGTACCTGGCCGAGCAGCGCATCTTCGACCTGGATCTGACCGGCGACCCGCTCGCGGTGTGCGGCGCCTCCGGCCGCGGCAAGACCACGTTCCTGATGACCCTGGCGACGGCGCTGGCGGCCAAATACTCACCGGCTGACCTGCACCTGTACGTGCTCGACTTCGGCCGCGGCGGCCTCAAGCAGCTGCGGACCCTGCCGCACGTGGCGGGCGTGGTCAACGGCGGCGAAGACGAGCGCATCGAGCGCTTCTTCCGCGTGTTGTTCAGCACCATCAACGACCGGCAGCAGAAGCTCGCGGCCTACGACTCGATGGCCGACTACAACGCCAAGAACCCGGCGACGCCGATGCCCGCGGTCGTGGTGCTGATCGACAACGCCTCCGAGTTCAAAGAGACCTACGACCGCTTTCTGCTCGACCTGATCTCGCTCGTGCGCGACGGGCGCGCCTTCGGCGTGTACTTCGTCGCCGCCGGTGCGTTGGTGACCGACATCCCGAGCAAGCTCTTCAATGTGCTTGGCCAGCGCGTGACCTTCGCGCAGTCGGACGCCATGGACTACACCACGATCGTCGGGCGCGGCTGGACGCGCATCAACGACGTGCCCGGGCGCGGCCTGGCGACGGCCATGATCGACGGGAAACCGCAACCGCTCGAGTTCCACACCGCCCTGCCCGTGATCGAGGATGTGCCCGGCAGCCCGTTCCGCGAGCTCTTCCGGCGTATGGGCGCGGCCTGGGAGACGATCGAGCGCGAGAGCCCGGCCCTGCGCGCGCGCAAGCCGCGGCCGATCGAGCCGCTGGCGAGCCTGATCGATCTGCCAACCGTGCTCGGGACGCCGGTGACGGTGCCCGAAAACGCCATCGCGGCGCCGCTCGGCATCAACGACCTCGACCGCGAGGCTACCGTGGTCGATCTGACCACCAAGGGCCCGAACCTGCTGGTGATGGGCCCGCCCGTGGCCGGAAAAACCACGCTGTTGCGCTCGTTTGTGCTGGCGCTGGCGCAGAAGTACTCGCCCGACCGGTTGGCCCTGATCCTGGTCGACCCGAGCGACGCCACCCGACGCTTCTACAACTACGGCGCCGGCGAGCAAACGCTCGAGAAACTGCCGCACGTGCTCTCGGCGGTCGGCACGTCGGCCGAGCTGGATGCGCTCGTCAAACGCATGAAGGCCGAATACGACGAAGAGACCATCGGCAAGCTGCGTGGGCAAAGCGCGGTCTTCGCCCCGCAAGACAACACCAAACGCACAGTCGTGCTGATCATCGACCACTACGACGACATCGAGTCGATCAACAAGACCAAGGTCTTTCAGGACCTGGCCGAGATCGGCAAGGGCAAGAACCTGCACATCGTGCTGGCCGGCAGCCTGAACATCACGCGCACCAGCCTGGACGACGTCCGCAAGCGGGCCGAATCCTCGCGCTATTCGATCATCCTGCAGGACTTCGAGACCGTGCGCTATATGGGTGTGCGCGGGATCAATGCCTCGAGCATCAAGGACCTGCCGGCCGGGCGCGGCTTCGCGGTCAAGTCGATCAGCGCGGCCCTGGCCCAGTTCGTTCTGCCCGTGATCGACGGCAAGAACGGCTTCTCGGCCGACGAGCAACTCGCCGGCCTGTTCAACGCCATCCGGCGGCGGCACGGGGCCGCGCGAGCGCGTTGGAGCTACTTCAGCGACGATCTGAGCGCGCTGAATGAGGCGCTCGGGGCGGCAGCCGTGGCCGGGGCGGCGACCAGCGCCGCCCCAACGGGCGCCCCGAAAGCGGCGACCTACGACGCCACGGCCTACGAAATGGGCGAAGAGGCGATCGACATCGATGCGCTGCTGGCGCAGCAAGCCGCTGCCCAGCAAGCCGCGACCATCGTCATGCCGACCAAGCTCAACTTCGCCGAGGTGCTCGTCGAGCGCGATGAGGAAGAGGCCGCGCCAGGCGAGAACGGCGCGACGGCGCCCGAGGCCAAGAAGGAAGGTTCATAGCGGCCAACCTCGACCTGACAGCTGTGCAAAGCCCGCTGTCAGGTCGAGGTTGGCACTATAGGATTTCTATGGATCGATTCAACCTCACTCTGAATATCGCCGGATCGCCGATCGCGGGTCGCAAGCTGAATGTGCGCAGCAGCCTACCGGTCGCCAGCCTGATCGCCACGATCCAGGACAAGTTCAATCTCGACGGCCGCTACGAGCTCCGGTTGGACAACGAATCCCGTCCGGCCCTACCGCTCGAGAAGCAACTGCTCGACGTCGGCGTGCGCGAAGGCGCCACGGTGGTGTGTGTGCGCATCGTCGAGGCGACCGGCACCGAGGAGGCCATCCGGCGCGGGCATCGTGAAACCTTTAGCAAGAGCTTCAAACGGGTCTACGTCGTCGAGAACCGCTCACTGACCGAGTTCGATCTGATGTGGCACCCGGCCATCCTGGGGCGGCGCGACGTCCGCAACCCAGCCAACAACAAACTCCTGGCCGTCGATCTGGAAGAGATGGAGGAGCTGCCGACGGTGTCGCGCCATCATGCCGCCATCACCGAGAAGAGCGGCTCGTTCTTCATCGAGGACATCCAGGGCCGCAACCCGGTGTATCTTGAGGGTCAGCGGCTGAAGCAGGGCATCCAATATCCACTGGCGGCCGGCGCCACGATCCAATTGGGCCGGGTGTCGCTCACCTTCCGCCTCATCAGTTGAGACACAGGGGTGAGGAAACGCAAAGAGGCCGGGCGCTGCCCGGCCTCTTTGCGTTTCCTCACCACCCAACTCGATGAAGTCGACCCACAAGGGATCAACCTTGCCAGGCGGTGTTTCCGCCGTATGATTAAAGATCGTCGCTTCCAAGCGCGTTTCGCCGATCGCCTGGCAATTGGTGGAGCTACCCATGCGTGTGAACCGTTGCGTGCATTGCACGGCGTTTCCGTGCACCGACGTCAAGCACTCGGCCTATTCCGTGCCGCAGCGCGCCTTCGAACAGGCGGCCGTTGAAATCGTGCTGATCTCGGAAGTCGCGGCCCCCTCCCCCGTCGACGGCTACTACACCACCCCGCCCGGCCTGTTTGCGCGAACGACCGTGCAAGCCTTCCACGATGCCGGCGCCGATGTCCATAGCCTCGACGACGTTGTTGCGTTGGGCGTGTATCTGACAACGGCGGTCAAGTGCGCCAAGACCGGGGTCGGGGTCTCGACTGCCACGATCGAGGCCTGCTCCCATCTGCTGGAACGCGAGCTATTGCTGTTCCCAAACGCGCGCGCGTATCTGCTCATGGGCGATGTGGCCATCAAGGCCGTTAACACGATCGCGCGGCGCATGGGCGAACGGCCTCCCGTGCCGCGCGGGGCGACCTACAAGATCCGCAAGGATCCCTGTCACTTCCAGGGAAGACGCGTCTTCCCATCCTATCTGCAGGCTGGACCCAGCTTCTTTATCGAGCGCAGCAAACGCGCCATGATCGCCGAGGATATTTCCGCCGCGCTCGCGCTCGTGCGCGACCATCGGGCATGATGGCACACCTCCATGCGCTCTTGCGCATGGCATTGATCGAAGGAGGATCTCATGGCTGCACCGCAAAGCTCGCTCGAACTCACGCTTGACCAGGCCCTGGCCGTGATCGCGGCCGCTCGCCGTAAGGCGGAGGAACAGGGCACCTTGATGGACATCGCCGTGGTCGATGCCGGCGCCAACCTCAAGGCCTTTGCTCGCATGGATGAAGCCTTCCTGGGCAGCATCGACATCTCGATCAAGAAGGCCAAGACCGCCCGGTTCTTCAACATGCCGACCGGCGACCTGGGCAAGCTGGCCCAACCGGGCGCACCTCTGTTCAACATCGAGTTCTCGAACGGCGGCCTGATCACGTTCGCGGGCGGCGTGCTCCTCAAGAACAAGGCCGGTGCGATCGTGGGCGCGATCGGCGTGAGCGGCAGCTCGGTCGAAGATGATCACGAGGTGGCGACGGCCGGCGCGCAGGCCTTGTTGGCCTGAGCGGCCGCACCGGGTTGCGGGCCTGGGGGTCGCGATCAGACGTGAGAACGACGCGACGATGAGCAAAACAGAGAGGGTCGGGGCTGAGCCCCGACCCTCTCTGTTTTGCTCAATTCAGGCATCCAACGGCCGTCAAGGCGTTGGGGATGGAGGAACCGGCGTATTTGTCGGAGGCTCCGGTGTGAGAGTCGGCGTCTCGGGCGTCGCCGACGGCGTGACCGGCGTCGCGGACGGCGTGACCGGCGTCGCGGACGGCGTCACCGGCGTCGCGGAGGGCGTCACCGGTGTGGGAGTCAACGTAGGCTCATTGGTCTGCGTCGACGTCGGCACTGGCGTGTTCGTTGGCCTGGTGGTGCTGGTCGGCGGCCGCGGAGTCAGCGTCGAAGTTGGCCGCGTCGCCGTGGCCGGTTGGGAGCCACCGCCGCCCGGGCCGGTGCTGACGCTGCTGCTGGTATTGACGGCGGCCGAGGTCACGGTGGGCGCCAACGGCGTGCTGGTGGGGCGCAGGGTGCGCGTCGGCGTAGCGGTCGGCGCCGGGACGTTGCAGGCCTCGCGGGCCTTGATCCCTGACGAAAAGCCCTGCAGCAGGTCGTAATACGCCCGATAGGCGTCGGCCGCCTGAATGACGTTAGGCCCGGCGACCTCGAGGCTTTGCGTGTCGATTCGCACCCACTGCCCGGCCGGCAGCGCCACGAAGTCGGAGCCGTATTGCGTGCTGAAGTCGCAGGTGCCGTCGAGGCACTCGATCACCGCCGACGTGGGTTCGAGGTACGTCACGGCCATGCAGCCGCTGGCAACGCGGACAGCGGCGGCCGTGGTGCCGATGTCGATATCCACCAGCGGATAGGGCCCGCTGCGGACCACGATCGAACTGCCGTTCAACAGGCGCAGGTCAGCGCCGTCGGTGGCCGCGCTGCGGAGTTGGAGCTGCGAGCCGCCCTTGGCGTAGATCTCGCCGTTCTGGGCCGCGCCGGTATGGTTGATCGCCAGGAAGCGGGTCTCGCCCTCCGGCGCCGACATGATCTTGCCGTCCGACGTCACGACCTGAACCAGGTCGGCCGGGCTGAACAGCTTGCCCAACTCACCGGGTGCCAGGGTCGGGATCGCCGTCGGGCGCGGAGTCGGCGTGGGCGGGATGTCGGTCGGGGTCGGCGTATAGGCCGCCACCGTCATCGTCTCGGCCAGCGCGATCTGCGTGACCTGCGCCAGGCGGGTCGCGGTAGCCGCGCTCTGCTGCCGATTGACTACGAACAACCAGCCGAGCGCGCCCATCAGCACCAGGACGATGCCGATCAGGGGCACACCGACGCCGGCCGCGACCACGACCATACGCCGACGTTGCGCGCTTTCGACCTTTCGCTGGGCGGCCGCGAAATTGGCCGCTCGCTTCGGGTCCTCGGTCTGCATCAGGGCCAGGCTGATGTTGTCGACCGCATCGCCGACCGGGATGCGGCCCAACGCCTTCCCCATGATGGCGCGGGCGGCGGATTGGCCTTCATAGGTCGAGAGCAGCGTTACGATTTCGCCGTCCGCCACGAGGCGCTGGCCGGTCGACGGCGCCGACTTGATCAAACCGTCGGAGCACACGATCACCGAGTCGCCCGCTCGCAGCGTCAGGCCCTGTCGGCCGATGCGATTGGCCTCGCCGTAGTCGACCGTGGTCAGGTACATGCCCTGGTCGACCTGGAGGTTTTCCTTGGTGCCCAGCACGCGCATAACCTTGTTGGCGTCCGGGTTATTGGCGGCGGCCTCAGGGCTGAGCTTGCCCAGCCAGACCATGACGTTCTCGAAGGTGTGATCGCGTGTGACTTGCTGCAACTGGCCGTCGCGCGCGAGGTAAATGCGGCTGTCGCCGACGTTGGCGACGAACAGCGTCTCGCCGTTGACGATCACGGCCAACGCGAGGGTGCAGGCCATCTGCTCGCCTTCGTCGAGGCGCCGCGATTCGGCCATGACCGCGGCGTTGGCGGTGCGCACCGTGGCCGTCAGCAGCTTCGGCACGTCGGTCTCGTCGCTCAGCTTGAGCGCTTCGAGCAGGGCGTCGATCGCCAGCTGCGCCGCACGCTCGCCGCGTTCGGCTCCGCCGACGCCGTCACAGACGACCGCCACCGATAGCTCGAGCCCACCCCGGGTCGAGAATCGGGCTTCGGCGCACCGGTCTTCGTTGTACCGGCGCCCACCGACATTAGTATCGCTACCGAGGGCGATCGTGCCTTTGACTGCCACAGGTCTGCCTGTAAACGCTCAGCGTCACTCGCTGTACTTGTCGAACTTGTCGTCTTCGGGCGAGTCCATGATCATGGTGCGATCATCGGCGCTGCCGGAGTGCTTGGCCGCCCGGTTCTTGGCCGAGGCCGGGTCAAAACGCAGCTTGACGCCGCGCCGGGCCAGATCGCCGAACACGATCTCGTCGCCGGCCTGCAAGATCACGGGGTCGTTCGGCCGGATCTGGCGCCCATTCAGGCGCGTACCGCTGCTTGAGCCGTTATCGGTCAGCTTGAAGGAATCGCCGTCCTTTTGCAGAGTCGCGTGCGTGCGGCTGACGGAGCTCTCCTCCTCGGCGTAGAACGTGACGTCGCACCGGGTCGGGTTGCGCCCGATTACGGTCGTAGGCTTGATCACGCGGATCGCTTCGCCGACCAGGCCCTTGGGGCCTTCGATCACGGTCAGGGTCGCCAGGACCTTGTCCTGATAGGCGACGCCGCCGATCAGAGTGGCCTGCATCTCCGACGATGCCGCCCCGCTCGGCCGCGAGCCGCCGGATGACGACGGCGTCGCCGCACGCGGCCGGAAGATCGTGTATCCGGTCAGGCCGAAGACCGCGATCGCCAGGAACACGATCGCACAGGCAACCAGGCCGGCCAACGCAATCATCGGCGTGTCTGGGCCGGGCACCGGAGTCGGCTCGGGTGTCGGCAATGCTACGACGTCGACCACGACTGTGTTGGACGCGCTGGCCTCAAACCCGAGCGCGTCGACCACGCGCACCTCCAGGTTGAGCTGGTTGGTGCCGATCGTCGTGATGTCGCTCAAATCAGCCCTGAGCCGGATCTCGTTCGTCCCCGGGCCAAGCGGCTCGGCGCCCTGCGGCTCGCCGTTGACGACCAGCTCAGCCGACACCAGGTCGCGGGTCTTTTGGTCGGGGAAGGTCACCTCAGCGATCACGTCGACCGTGTTGCGGTCGTAGCCGCCGTTCGAGAGCGGATTGCGGGTTACGGTGGAGCCAGGCAGCGGCGCCTGGATCTCAACCGCCGGCGCTTCCAGTTTGATCTCGTACGTGCCGGGCGTGATCCCCGGCACCGGGTTGGCGGAGTTGATCGTGATCGTGCGCTGCGCATCCTTGCCGGTTGAACTGTCGTACTCGACCGTGTAGAACTGGCGCTGCGACGCGATATCCTGATAAATCGTCTGCGCGTTGAGCGCGACGTCGTTGTTGTTGGATTGGGTGTGGAGGCCGCCGCTCGTCTGCGCCAGGGTCTGCAGCGGTGCCGTGACGCTGGCGTTGGTGCTCTTGTCCGTTTGGAGTGCGTAGATCAGGATGTTGGCCGCGGTCGCGTCCTGCGCCAGGCGCGTCGCCGCCGTCACAGCCGTCTGGCTTTGCGGGTCTTCGACGTAACGGCTGATCAAGATCAGGGCACCCGTTTGACTGCCGGCCGGCGAGATGAGCTGCTTGAGTTGCTGCAACGTGGCGTCGACGCCCTCGAGCCCTTTGGTGTTGCCGGTGCTGCGGCGCGAGAACACGTTGCTGCTGTTGATCTGGTTGATGAACTTCTGGCCGTCGCCATCGGGCCCAAAGACCGTGACGGTCTGATTGCTGGAGTTGAAGTTACTCTGGACCGCCAGCATGATCTGGTCCCCGGGCTGGAACACGCCGCCATTGACCAGGTCGCTCACGGCCTGCAAGAGACCAGCATTTTGGTTGCCGAAGGTTTGATAGTTGTGCAGCCGTCCCTGGTCGACCAGGAAGGCGAAGATGACGGTTCCGGTGTTCTGGGCAGCCACGGTCACCCCGGTCTGCTGGACGCCGTTCTCGTAGATGGCGATGTCCTTGTCGGTCAACCCGGTCGCAACGCGATTCGCCTGCCCGTCCACCACGCGCAGCTGAAAGCTCACCCGCGGGAACTTGCTGGAATCGACGCTGGATATGTAGAAGACGCGCCCGCCCTGCGCCGCGGCGGATGGTGGCGCAAGGGGGCCGGCGCCACGCATCCCGAGGGCCCACGACAACGCCAGGACGAGGAGCATGCCAAACCGAAGTAAGCGTTTCATCGGCGTCAAACGTCTCCTGCAACTCTCACAGAACGAGCTGACCGGCGATGGAACCCGGTCTCACATCATTAACGGCAAGAACCGGGGCCATTTCAGTCCCCGGTCTGGTTCCTGCCGTTGAGGTCTCAACCCCGCGCACCAACCAGAGTCTAACGGGCTCCACTGCTCAATTCGGACGCCCAGAACCCGAGGCCGCTCTGTCCGCCTCCTCCGAGGTACGACTCGCCCGGCCCGGTGCGGTGATAATCAGCCAGGTAGTCCGCCGCGTCCGAGAATACCTCATTATATGCCGACGCCGTTTCCGGGCCAGGCACCGTGCCGCCGTCGGTCATGCCGCCGGTCGGGTTGAGGAGCGCTCCAAAGACCGGGTCAATCCCGTATACGTCACCCACGACCTTGCCGAACCGCAGCTGGTTGGTCGAGCCGATGTACTCGGAATTGAAGACTTCAGCCAGCGAAGGCGGCGGGGGCTCGCCATTGGCGGCCGCCGTGGCCGTCGCCTCGGCCTGGACCTGCATGAACTTCTCGTAACCGGCCTTGATGTCGCTGAGCGGCACACCCCGCAGGGCCGCGATCTTGGCCAGCACACCCTCGAGCGCAGCCCCGGTCGGGTTGCGCGCGAGCTCGATCAGGGCCGAGCGCAGCTCGGGGCTGTTGGCGCCGGCGATCTGGATCCCGCGGAAGGCTTGCATATAAGCCTGCGAGAAGACCTGGCCGGGCGGGGTCGAGATCAACGATGAGTAGCTGGCTGCCGAAGCGCCGCCACCAAAGGATCCGCCGCCACCACCGCCGCCGAACGACCCGCCGCCACCAAAGCCGCTGTCGCCGCCACCCCCACCGCCGCCGCCACCACCCGAGGTGGGCGGCTCAAAGAGCGATTCATCCAACGGCGCTGGAGCCAGCGGAGCTTCACCGCCGCCACCACCACCGCCACCCGAGGAGCCGCCACCGCCACCGCCGGTATTGCCGTTCTCGGAGGAATAGTCGCCCTCGTTCACGAGGCGCTCGACCTCATCGAAAATGTTGGCGCGCCCGCCACCGCCACCGATCGAGGCGCTGCCCTCGGCGCCGCTGAAGGAGCCGCCGTCGCCCGAGTCGCCACCCTCCAGGATGTCGCCGCCCAGGTCGCCGAGCTGATCGGTCAGGCCGGGCGCGTCGATCGACGCGCCGGTGTTGCCGTTGAGGATGTCACCGCCCAGGTCATCGACCTGATCGGCGACTTCGCTGTCGGAAGGCAGATCAGAGCCGCCCTCGCCGCCGCCTTCACCGCCGGCATCGCCACCTTCGCCACCGGCATCACCACCGGCTCCACCACCGCCCTCACCAGTCAGATCTCCGACCAGATCGCCGATGTTGTCGATTACGCCACCCAGCTGGCCCAACACGTTCTCATTGACAGCCTCAGCCAGCTGTCCGGCCAGGTCGTCCATGCTGCTGCCGCCTGAGCCGCCCGCACCATTGCCAGCACCGCCACCAGCCCCATCACCGGCGCCGCCACCGGAGCCGCTTTCTGAGCCACCGCCCGAGCCACCACCAGCGCCGCTTCCTGAACCACCGCCGGCGCCGTCACCAGCGCTGCCGCCCGAGCCGCCACCGGCGCCGCTTCCTGAACCACCGCCGGCGCCGCCGGCCCCGCCGCCAACACCTGCGCCGCCCCCACCGGAACCGCCCTCGCCGACTTCGGAGCCGTCGAGCACCTGGGCGGCCTCGCCTTCAGCGCCGCGCATGATCTGTCCAACCCGACCGATCGTCCGACTGGCCTTATCCAAAGCGCGCTCAAGCCGCTTCATGGCCGGCAGGACAGAACTATTCATCTCGCTGTAGAAGGCCTTGGCCGACTTTCCGATCCAGTCGCCGCTCTCCAGGGTTTCCATGGCGCGTTGCAGCGACGTGGTCGTCTTCTGGACCGCGGCGCGCTCGGTCTCGAATTGGCGGGCGATCTGGCTGAGTTCGTCGTGATTGGCTCGTACTCGCGGGTGGGGCATGGCCGGCTCCTGATAAGAGACAGGGTCTCGCTCCGATCACGATACCGGAGCGCCCGTCCTGATGTCATGGGACAGGTTCCCGACAGCCAGGGAAGTTTGTCCCGATTGGCGCGGGAACACGATATCCAGGTCGCATTATGACGACTTGAAGCGCACCTTGACCTTGACCCGCGGCCCCAGACCCAGCAAGACGCCGTCTTTGAGCGGCACAGGCTGGCCCTTGGTCACGACCACGCCGTCGATCAGGCTGCCGTAGGTGCTGCCCTCGTCCAGGACCATCCACTGATCCTGCACAAACACCAGGCTCAAGTGTTGTCCCGAGACGCCGCTGGTCGCTTCGACCGGCAGGACGGCGTCGCAGCCGGCCTTGCGCCCGAGCGTAAACGGTGACTTCGTCACCTCCGCCCGGAAGGTCAGGGTCGCGGGTTCGGCGATCGTCAGTTCAAGCACCGGCCGCTTGGATTTCATCACCCGGCTGATCATGGTGTGCTGAGCGGCGCCCGGGTCCGCCTCGGCGCGTGGGGCCTGACGTTGCGGGGCCGAGCCGCTGCCGGCGCCACTGGGCGGTTTGCGCGACGCCGGGGGCCTGGCCGGCCCAACCGGCTTGTTGGAGACCAGCGATTCGGTCATCGCGGCCTGCACCTGAGCGCGCTCGGGCAAGGCCATGTCCACAGTCCGGATCTGCGCCCGACGCCGTGCCAGCATCCCGCCGATCGCCAGGACCATCAGGCCGACCACGGCCAGGCATCCCAGCAGCCCAACGCCGACGGTCACCAGCGGGTTCTTCTGGAGCCAGAACGTCAGGCGGGCCACGGCCGAGGGTGCCGTGAGCGTGATCGGCTGCGGCGCCGAGAAGGTCAGCGGCTCGCCGGCCGAATCGACCGCCACGACGATGACTGAATACTCGCCGGTCGGCAGGGTGTCGTAGGGCACCGTCAGCACAAAGGGCCCCTCGGGCGCCGCCTGGGTGGTCGTGATCACCTGCGGCGGTTGGATCTTGTCGTTGCGCAACATGAGCTGCAGCCCGCCCAGATCGAAGACGTTGCGAACCGTCACCGTCAGACCGATGGTCGGATCCTCGAGCGTCGGACCGCTCAATATGAACGCGTCGACGGTCGGCGGCGCCGGATCGAAGTTGAACTCGACGACGCCCTGCCCGTTCGGGAAGGGCACACCATCGACGCTGAGCGCCGTGATACGCAACTCATACGTGCGCCCGGTCTCCAAAGCGCCATCCGGCCACTGGATCAGGACCTGGTCGCTGACGGTGTCGGTGATCACCTGCGAGAACACGGTCCGCAAGGTGCCCTTGTCGATGATGTCCACCTGCAAGGCCGCGATCAAGGTGGCGTTCTCGAATAGCAGGTCGGCCTTGAGTTGCCGCGCCGTCACCTCGGGCTGGACCGGGATGCTGACCCGCGGCGGCGGCGGATAATCGCGCGGCACCGTAATCGGCGCCGGCAGCGGCCCGCGTGCGACATCCAGCGTGCCGAACGGGACGACCAGCTCAGGTGTCTTTTCGCCCTGCAGCGGATAGATCACGAAGTCGGCCTGCCACTGGTTCTTGACCACGCCGACGACGCGGTCGAACGAGATATTGAGCTGGCCGATCTCGACGGTCTTGCTCTCGACCACGCCGCCGGTCGGCGCCACGATCGCTTCCAGCTCGGTGTCGCTGGCCGAGTAGCCCTTGATGCCGACCGCGTACACCTCGATCCCGCGGTCACGCGCCGATTGCGCCAGGGCGTTGATCTCGACCCCGCCGCACGTATCGCTGCTGCCGGTCACGATCACCAGGATCTTGCGCGAGGTCCCATCCCACAGATCGAGGTCGTTGACGACGTTGTTGGTGGCCTGCAACAGGCAGGCGCGCGAGTTACTGACCGGGCGCAGCTTCTTGAGCGCCGTCGCCGCCTCTTCGACACTGAGTGTGTAGGGCGTGAGGCGGCTCTCGGTGTTGTTGAACGCGAAGACCGACACGTACTTGGCGCCAAACGACTTGAGGGCCTCGGCGGTCTTCTCGCGGATGAGTTCGTAGTTCTTGGTCTGGCTGAAGGGCGCGAAGGTGGCGCTGTTGTCGACCAGCATGACGACCGTGGTCGCCTCGGAGACCGGCGTCGCACTGCGCTCGTAGGTCACCTCGTCGACGATCATCTGCACGGGCTGGCCCGAGTCGCCGCCGCCGTCTTGCTTGGTCGCGACCGGCTGGCCTTTCTCGTCATCAAAGACCGAGAAGCGCACCCGCAGCCGCAGCCCGGGCACGATTTCGGTTGTGACCTCCTCGGGCCCTTCGACCCGATGGACGATCAAGCGCAGAGGGCCCGTGACGGGTTGAGCCGCCCAGGCCAGGCCGCCGCCCAGCGGCGATAGCCAGGCCAAAGCCAGGAAGGAACCCGCCAACACCAGGGTCGCGATCAGACGGACCGGGACACGCAGCAAGGACATAAGGAGTTCTATCGTAATGGCAGCTGGGGAAGTTCGGTTGGTTTCCGTAAAGGATTAACGCCCTTTTTATCGGGTTTTGTTTCATTATATGCGCGTCTGACAGGGATCGCAAAAGACGCGGCCCATTTCCAACCGATTCCCACAAATTATTCGGCCAACTTGTCCTAAAATACGGACGCTTATGTCATTGGAATCCGGCACACTCCTCGGCGGACGATATCGGATAGAGCGCGTGCTCGGCCAGGGCGGCATGGGCGCCGTCTACCTGGCGATTGACGAGAACCTCGGCACCTCGGTCGCCGTCAAGGAAAACCTCAACGCGTCACCGGAGAGCGAGCGCCAATTCAAGCGCGAGGCCACCCTGCTGGCCACCCTGCGCCACTCCAACCTGCCACGTGTCACCGACCACTTCGTCCTGAGCGGTCAGCAATACCTGGTGATGGACTTTGTCGAGGGCGAGGACCTGCGCGAGCGTTTGGCCAGCGGCGGCGCCGTTCCACTGGACGATGTGATCCGCTGGAGCGCCCAGATCTGCGACGCGCTCACGTATCTGCACGCGCGCACGCCGCCGGTGATCCACCGCGACATCAAGCCCGGCAACATCCGTCTGGCACCTGGTGATCAGGCCATCCTGGTGGACTTCGGAATCGCCAAGGCCAGCGGAGGAGACTCGAAAACCACCACGGCCGCGATCGCGCTCACGCCGGGCTACGCCCCGCCCGAGCAGTATGGTATGGGCCGCACTGACGGGCGCAGCGATCTGTACGCGCTCGCCGCGACGCTCTACGCCACCCTGACCGGGCGGACGCCGCCCGACAGCATGGAGCGTCTGCTCAACAACGCCGAACTGCCGCGGCCCGAGGTCTTCTGCCCCGGCCTGCCGCAGCACGTCAGTGATGCCTTGATGCGCGGGCTGGCGCTCAAGCCGGCCGAACGTTTCGCCGACGCGCGCACGTTCAAGCTCGCCCTGCAGGGCCAGATCCCGTCTGAACCCGTTGCGACTTCGGCGCAGGATGCCACGGTCGTCGCGGGCTTCGGCCTGGCCGGCGAGCCGACGGTCGTCGCCAAAGAACCGACCACGGGCTCGCGCGGCGGGCTAAGCCGAGGCACGTCGCCCAGCGACATCTCGGCCACCGTGGTGGCACCCGAGCCCGCGCCGAGCGGCACAGGGCCGCGGCCAGCCGCGGCCGCGCGACCGATGTGGTTGATCCCGGCCGGGATCGGCGCCGTGGCGCTGGCCGGCCTTGGGGTGGCCGCCCTGGTCTTTGCGCTGACCCGTGGCGGCGCGGATGACCCGGCAGCGCCGACCGCCACCCCTCAGAACGTCGCCTTCGGTGAGACGGCCATGCCCAGCCCAGAGATCACGGTCGAACGGCCGGCTGCCACGGCGACCTCGGCCCCAACGCCGGAGCCGACCGAGACCCGCGTCCCGCCGACTGTGGCGCCCACGGCGGCGGCCAGCCCGACCGTTTCCGCGGCCGCGACCGGCCCACGGATCGCGTTCATCAGTAATCGCGACGGCCAGTACTACCAGGTCTACACCATGGCGGCCGATGGCTCCGACGTGCGCCAGGTGACGACCGACCCATCCAATAAGTGGTCGCCCGATTGGCAGCTCGGCCGCCTGGGCGACCTGCCCGGCACGCAGCTGGCCTGGAGCCCCGACGGACAGCGCATCGTCTATACGGCCGAGGTCTCGCCCGGCGGCCCGGTCGACCTGTGGATCGTCAACGCGGACGGGACCAACCCCGTCAACCTGACCGTGCCCGACCGCGCCGGCCGCCCGAATGAGGATGACTTCCAACCGGTCTGGTGTGACGGCAAGACGATCTTCTTCACTTCGATCCGCAATCAATATCCGCAGATCTTCGTGATCGAGGCCGACAACCGCGCGCCCCGCAACTACAGCACGACCCGCTCGAACGTGGTCGAGTACAACCCGACCTTCTTCCGGAGCGATTGCCGCCGGATGTTGGTGATCTCCACCCAGAACGGGCGCGGCGAGTTGTGGCGGGTCTTCCCATTCCCCGAGGTCATGCAGGCGATGTGGGACAGGTTCCCGCTCTCGGGCCAGTTCAGCTATCGCGTCTTCCTGAGCGAGTTGCCGCAGAACAACATCATCGTCGACGCCGACGTTTCACCCGACGGTCTGTTCGTCGCCTACACACGCCAGAGCCCGAGCGCGCTCGGAAACAACATCATGTTGACCACGGTCGAGGACAGCCCGCTCAAGATGAGCTTCACGCAACTCACCGACGGGCACAGCGACAGCAGCCCGCGCTGGAGCCCGGATGGCAAACAGATCGTGTTCGTGTCGCGCCGCGACGGGGGCGGATCGCAGATCTACGTGATGACGTCGCTGGGCGAGAACGAGGTCAACCTGAGTGGCATCGCCGAGTGGGATGAGTTGAGCCCGGTCTGGGGGCCGGCGCCGTAGAATGCCGCCAGCTTCCCGAGTACCGGGGGGCTATAGGCCGTCCGCCAGGCGCCAGGGCATAATGGTCAAGCCGCCCCCGGGTTGCGCCAGGCGGCCGAGCGGATATCATCGGCGCTGAAAGCGTCAACCCGCTCGTTAATGAGTTGATCTGCGCGGCTGCTCCCAGGCCTGTCGCGTTGCGCTGTAGAGGACCATGACGACTATCGGACGGTACGAAATTCGGGGCGAGCTCGGTCGCGGCGGCATGGCCACCGTGATGCGCGCCTACGACCCGATGTTCAAGCGGGAAGTGGCGATCAAGGTCCTGCCGCGCGAGTTCCTGCACGACCCGGCCTTTCGCGCGCGCTTCGAGCGCGAGGCACAGGTCGTGGCCGCGCTCGAGCACAGCGCCATCGTGCCCGTGTACGACTACGGCGAAAACGCCGAGACCGGCCAGCCCTTCATCGTGATGCGGCTGATGTCCGGCGGCACGCTGGCGGAGCGCCTGCGCGGCCAGCCGATGGACCTGGTCGAAGTCGCGCGTATCCTCAGCCGGCTCGCGCCGGCACTTGACTTCGCGCATTCACGCGGGGTGATCCACCGCGACCTCAAGCCCGGGAATATCCTCTTCGACGGCGAAGCCAATCCCTTCATCTCCGACTTCGGCCTGGCCAAGCTGGCCGAATCGAACGTCAACCTGACCGGCACCGGCCTGATGGGCACACCGGCCTACATGAGCCCCGAGCAGGCGCGCGGCGAAAGAGAGATCGACGGCCGTTCCGACCTGTACGCACTCGGCGCGATCGTGTTTCAGATGCTGACCGGGCGCCAGCCCTACGAAGCGGCAACGCCGATCGCGGTCGTGCTCAAACACGTGAACGAGCCGCCGCCCAGCCTGCGGGCGCAAAGGCCGGACCTGCCGGCCGATGCCGAGACCATCATCCACAAAGCGATGGCCAAGGACCCGGCGGCGCGCTACGCCACAGCCGGCAGCCTGTCGCAGGACATCACCGGCCTGACGTTTGCCAACGGCATCGCGCCGAACACGGCACACGGCAGTAATGCCTGGGCACTCCCGGCCAGTCAGCCCGGCACCCGCTCCGCCAGCCTCCCGGCGAGTGCTGCCCCCGCCCTGCCCTCCAGCAGCGGTTCGATCGCCCCGGCCGCGCGGCCCGGCCTGTTCGGCTGCTCGACCGGCGTGATCGCGGGCGTCGCGGTCGCCGGCGTGCTGGTCGTCGGGGCCGTGATCTGCCTCGCCAGCGTCTGGAACTTCGGACCCCTCACGTCGCTGGGCGCCGCAACCGCAACCGCGACCGAGACGATCGCGCCGCCGCCGACCGAGACCGAGATCCCGCCCACGCGCACGCGCCGCCCTACCCGGACCCCGCTGCCGACCAGCACGCGCCGGCCGACCGAGGCGCCGCCGCCGCAGGGGGAAACGCTGGCGCGCGACGATTTCGGGTCCGATCGCGGTGTGTGGTCCATCGGCGATTACAGCGACAGCGGCTTCGCGATCACCGACGGCGCCTATGTGGTTACGATCAAGGACACCAACCTGATCGCCTGGGGCAACTACGAGGCCACGACCTATACGGATGTCGCGGTCGAGGTTCAGGCCCGCGATTTGAGCGAACTGCCGCAAAACTCAAAGGACTGGCCGGGCTTCGGCCTGATCTGCGGCTATGTCGACAACAACAACTTCTACTACGCCGGCGTCACCGCCGACGGCTACTACGTCATCAACAAGTACAAGAACGGCGACATCATCGGCCTGAGCTCGAGCGACGCCAAGTGGGCGACGACCAACGACATCGTGCCCTTCCAGAAGTCCTACACGATCAAGTTGATCTGCAGCCGGGGCGCGCTCAGCCTGTACGCCGATGGCAAGCTCCTCGGCAACTACACCGATGAAGATCTCGGCGAGGGCCAGGTCGGCGTCTTCGTCAACAGCTTCGACACGCAGGGCGTGGCGGTCGCGTTCGACAACGTCGTGATCGAGACAGCACCCTAAAGCGGAGGAGGGACGAGGGAGGAGAGAAGGCGCCTTCGCTCCTCCCTCGTCCCTCCTCCGCCTTCAGTTCCGCACACATCTGAAGCCAAACGCGTCGCGCGTATCCTGCGCACCGTAAAACAGGCGCGTCGTCACCCGCACCTGCTCGGCATCGCTGTCCCAGCTGCCGCCCCGCAGCACGCCGCAGTCTGCGGTGTTGCAGGCGTCGGGCGGGCCGGAGGACCGAGTCGGCCCTTGCGGGTCGATCCGCTCGCCCGAGTTGTAATAGGCCGGATCGTAGGGATCGGCCACCCACTCCCAGACATTGCCCGCCAGATCGAACAACCCCAACGCCGTGGCGCCGCCCGGGTAGCTCATGACCTGAGTGGTGTCGTTGAAGCCGCTGGGCTTGAAGTTGAGGAGCTGAGCAACCGCCGGGATCGAGTCGGAGTCGGGCCAGGGATATGGGTTCGCTGCGGTGCGGGCCGCCATCTCCCACTCGGCCTCGGTCGGCAGGCGCCGCCCGGCCCACTCGCAATACGTGTGCGCATCATCGCGCGTGACATACACCACCGGGAAGTCGGCGAAGGCCGGGTTGTCGAAGTAGTTGACACGCGTGAACGAGCGGAAGTTCCGCGGCGCACCACAGACCCCGGCCTCGACGCAGCGCGCGTACATGGCGTTGGTCACCTCGTGCTGATCCATCCAATACGGGCTGAGCTCGACGGCGTGCTCCGGGCCCTGGTCGAGCGCGGCACTGTCGCGGCCCATGAACCCCGAGCGCGCGCCCAGAAAGACCAGGGTCATCCCGTCGTTCAGGGCGACCTCGGTCGCGCCCGGCGCCGGCTCGGTCGGCGGCTCGGTCGGAGCGTCCGGCGGCGCCTCGGTCGTCGCAGCGATCGCTGCTGCAGTCGGGGACGCGGCCGGCGCGGCCGCGGTGGTCGCGATCGGAACAGGCGTCGACGGATCGGCGGTGGCGATCGGCGCCGTCGGGGACACGGCTGCGAGCGGCGTGCGCGTGGCCGTGTTGTTCCACATCATCGCCGCCACCGCGAGGGCCCCAATCCCCAGGACCACGACCACGCCCGCCAGACCGGCCGGGAGCAGCCACCACAGCGGGTTGCGGCCCGAGGGCGGAGGGGGTGGCAGCTGGACCGGCGCCTGGGCCGCCGCCGAAGAGCGCCGTGCCGGCGGCTGAGAGGCGCGGCCGGGTGGCGATTCGGAAGCGCCACCCGGCGGCAAGGTCATCACCGGCTCGAACGAGGTCGACTCGCCCTGGGCCGTGAGCGTCTCGAGCGCCGAGACCAGGGTCCCGGCCGACGCGTAGCGGGTGGCCGGCGTCTTCGCCATCGCGGTCGCGATCACGTTGTCGCACCCGCGCGGCAGGCCGGGGCGTGAGAGGCTGAGCTGCGGCACCGGGTCGGTGACGTGGCGCAGGGCCATGCCGACGGCAGTATCCGCCTCATACGGCAGCTTGCCGCTGAGCGTGTGAAAGAGCATCGCGCCCATCGCATAGATGTCGCTGGCGGGCCCGATCTCTTTATCGCCCCGGGCCTGTTCGGGGCTCATGTAAGCCGGGGTGCCCATCAGGCCGGTGGCGCTGAGTTGGGTGTTGGAGTCGGTCAGCTTGGCCAGGCCGAAATCGGCGACGTAAGCGTTGCCGCTGCCGTCAAACAGGATGTTTCCGGGCTTGAGGTCGCGATGGACCACGCCGCGGGCATGGGCCTGATCGAGGGCCGGCGCCAGCTGGCGATACAGGCGCACGGTCTCGCCCAATGCCAACGGCCCGCCGCGCAAACGCTCGGCCAGCGAGCCGCCGGTCATCAAGCGCATGACGATATAGGGCTGGTTGGACGCGCTATCCTCGCCGAAGTCATACACGGGCACGATCGCCGGATGCTCGAGGGCCGCGATCGTCTCGGCCTCGCGCTGGAAGCGCGCACGCAGGTCGGCCTGGCTGAGCAGATTGGCCGGCAGGACCTTGATGGCGACGTCCCGACGGAAATTGGGGTCATAGGCGCGGTAGACCGTGGCCATCCCGCCCTGCCCGAGCATGCCCTGAAGTTGATAGCGGCCGATTTGGTTCATGGTCACATGGCACTTAACGTTGGCGTTCCAGCCTTTGTCGCACTCACCCGTTTGACCCTGTCACCCTCAAAGACAACGGCCAAGCCGCAGCCCACTGGGCGACAAGGCCGCTCAGCGCGCTGCGGCCCTTGCCCTACTTTCCGCGACAGTGCCCGTTTCGAACACTCACCCGAACCGCGTGATAAGTGGATAAAGCCTGGTGGGATTATACCGGCCGCCTGCTAGAATCACCCTATGTCCCTCTCGATCCTGGCCTTGACCACCGCTAGCTTCAACACCGCCGAACTGGAGCGGGT
>JAEURK010000242.1 GCA_016789175.1 Anaerolineales bacterium | reverse complement strand
AGCCGGGCCTGGCCATGAGCCAGACCAAACAGGGCCAACGCTCGAATGATCGCCGCAGCCGTTTCGCTGACACCGTCGGTCAAGGTGAGCCAGAAGACCGGAAGGTCGTGTTGATTACGCGCCAGCTCCGCCGCCAAAATTGTCTTGCCGGACCCGGCCATCCCCACTAAAGTCAGCCGCCGTTCGCTGCCCAGGATCGCGGCCGATCGCTCGAACAAACCGCGACGAGGCACCCAGTGCGTTGGCGCAGCGGGAACGTCCTCCAGTGCACCCAAATCCTCGACGATCTCCTGCCGGATCTCGATCTGGCGCCGGTCGATGCGCCGCACCGTCACTTTTGTCTTCTCCGAGGTGCCCGTGCGGGCAGCGTTGGCGAGGACCAGCAATTGCTCAACCAGCGTCGGGGAATCGTCGAGATCGAGGGCAGGCACGATGCGCGCTGCCACCGTCGTAACATCCGGCAGGCGTTCGTTTTTCTCGAGTCGACAGACGTGAGCCTCGGTGTAGCCGACCCTCTGAGCCAATTCGCGTTGCGTCAACCGCGCCCGGCGACGCAGATGCTTTAGTAGTTCGCCAAAGGATTGGGCCACCAAGGTCACAGTCATCGCATCGCGTCCCCTCCCCGACTCAACGGATTGCGGCGCGATTCTACCCAGACGACGACGTTTGACAAGAAATGTCAACTTCGGCGCTTGATGGGATCGTATCGTGGCCGACGGAGGCCGCCATGCAGCGTGTCGTTCGTCGTCGCACGACTACGGTTCGGATCACTTTGGTCGAGCAGATTCTGACTGAGACAATCGAGGAACCACAGTCCACGCCTCCCGCGGTCGCCGCAGCCGCGGTCGAACCCACGGCGCCGCCTCGATCGCGCCGCAAACGGAGCGCCCGGCCGCGCAAAACCCCCATGAAGGCTCCGAACGATCCTTACGCGCAACCCTGATCGGTCAAATCATGTCAACCTCAGGTTCCTCTCGAAGCTTCCGGCTTTTGGCGGTGCCGGCTCTATCGGCGCCCGTGTCGAACGGGTCGACGTCGTTCAACCGACTGCGTCGCGGTTGCTTCCGTTCGGCATGACGTGAGTCAGGGGCCGTCGCGCGTACAATCACCGACAGGTTCGCTCCGCTGCGCGAGCTGTCGCTGTCACTCTTCAACGTCACGTCATCATGCCACTGAGCTTTCACGCGGATCCAGCCTGCAAGGCCGCGATACTGGAGCAACTGGAGGCCCAGAGCGCAAAGGGCAGGCTCGCTCCGGTTATCGTCGGCGAACGCTCGATCTCGCTCGGCACGATTGGCCGCCTGCCCGAACCCGGCACGGCTGCCGCAATTGGTCTGCCCGAGCCAGTACTCGACGTCGGGTTCTTCCTGTACGATGGGTTCCCGGAGACGGTCGACGATACTCGAGAGTTCATCCAGACCCGTCGCAAGTTGATCGACACCATCCCGGTCGGCGTCGACTTCGGCGACTTCGCCGGGCACTACTGCCGCGGCTTGCTTGACGAGCCCGAGCTGGAGTTCCGCCGACTGATCCACACCCCCGCGGTCGGGCACCTGCGATACGAGATCTGCGAGGCGCTCGCCGTCGATCCCAGGGGCGCCTTCCTCGATGAAGACCTGCAGCGCCGGGTCAACAGCCGCCTGGGTGACATCCTCGGCGTCATCCCCTACCAATATCAGACAACGGGTCAGGTGGATCCGGCCGTCCGAAAGACCCAGAAGGCGCTCGAGATCCTCGAAGCCGTCTGCCGCCTGCCACACGATCCGAACGCCGCCGGCGACGCCGCCGATTTCACGCTGTACGCGCTGTTTGCCGATATCGACGCCGAGCACTCCTTCGAGGAAGGCACTCGCCGACAGCGCAAGTTGTTCGTGCGATTGTTGAAGCAAGCGGGCCACGACCGGAGGCCCAGGAGGGGAACATGACCACCACCGACATCGCCGCCGGGCTGATCGCGCTGGCTTTCGGAAGTGGGTTCGGGGCGGCAGCCCTGATCTGGCGCTGTTGCCCGTTGCGGGTGTTCGGCACGGGAGCGACGGGCACCATCGAGCGGTTCGTCAGGCGCGAAGTGATGGTGCAGGCTGTTCGCGGCGCGGTGCCGCGCCCGGTGCAGGTCCGTGAGGCGGTCATAGCCTTCACCACCCGGGCCGGTGAGACCGTGCGCATTCAAGCCAGCGTCCACGGCACTGGAGCGAAGGCGCCGGGCGACTCGGTACCGATTCGCTACCGGGTCGCCCGGCCCAACGAGGCCGAGATTGAGACCCCGTCGCGGCCGTTCCGGGCCGCTTTGTTCCTGGTCGTGCTGAGCATTGCCCTGCTCCTGGCCGCCGCCGTCTTCGCCTCCTGAGCCCACAGTGCCCGCTTGCAAAGGACGCTCGTCTGATTCTTCCGCCAAAACGAGGAGGTTGCGATCGGGTCGAAGCCCGATCCACAACCTCCTCGTGTTGGCGACGCGGTGCCAGAGAACAGACGCGGCTCAGGCCGAGTAAGTCAGGCCATCGCCGAAGCGAAAGAGCGGATACTGCGAGTCGCCGGGCAGATCCGGCGACTGTGCGCGCACCGCCTCCATCGACGACGGCATCTCGAAGGGCAGCCTGCCCGTCGGCGCGAACTTGCCGAAGACCACGTCGAGCAAGGCCGCGTCGCTGGCGCCGAAGTTCGCGATCAGGCCCGCGGCCTGTGCCGCGATCTCGGGGATCACGGCGCCGCGCTCGAGGTAGATATCCACGATCGTCGGGACCTTCGCGAGCAGGGCCAGGAGGCGGTCCTTCTCCGGGCTCTTGAAATCGAGATCCCCGGCGTGGAAGAACTGCTCCAGGAAATTGCCGTTGCGCGGCTCATACGGCGTGGCGATGCGGATGAGCGCCAGATCGGCCTCCTCGGGTGTGGCCACGACCTCGCCGTAGCGACCGGCCTGTTCGGCCGACACGTTCTCGAGGTAAAGCTTTGGTCGGCCCGCCACCGGCAACACGCCGTTGTTTTTCAACAACACCAGAGATTTGCGCTGAGCGATGTTCCCGGCTGCGCGGAAGTCAGCCCGGCCGACGATCCGTTCGGCGGCATCGACGTCGACATACGGGTTGTCGAACAGGCCCAGACGGAATTTGTCGCGCAGGATGCGCCGCACGGATTGATCGATGCGCGCCACGGTGATCTGCCCGCTCCTGACCAACGTTACGACCATGTCGGGGCAGGCCTCACCACCGAACTGGTCGACCCCGGCATCGAGCGCCTTCTTGAGCCGCTCCAGCGGCGTCAGATGTTCGACACCCCAGGCGCGCGCCTCCATCATCCGCCCGCCCGGCCGTGAGTCGTTGATCAGGCCCCAGTCGGTGCAGACCACGCCCTCAAAGCCGTACGTGCCGCGCAACATTTCCGTGATCACGTCCTTGTTGAAGCCGAAACCGACCTCCTCAAGCCCGATCCCCACTGGCATGCCGTAGTACGGCATGATCTGGGCCGTGTCGGCGGCGAAGGCGGCTTCGAACGGCGGCAAGTGACCGTCGAAGTTGTTGCCGGGATAGACCTGCTCGCGCCCGTACGGGAAGTGCGGGTCCTCGCCGTCCTTCTGAGGGCCGCCGCCCGGGAAGTGCTTGGTCATGCAGGCGACGCTGTGGGCGCCCAGGGTCGCGCCCTGAAACCCGCGGATGTAGGCGCCAACGAGCCTGGCCGAGAGCGATGCATCTTCACCAAAAGTGCCATTGATGCGTCCCCAGCGCGGCTCGGTGGCCAGGTCCGCCATCGGGTGCAGGGCGACACGGATGCCAAGGGCCAGATACTCCTGGCGGGCGATGTCCGCGAACTCGGCGACGACCTGCGCATCGGCGATGGCGCCGAAGCCGATCGGCTCCGGCCACTGCGACATTGTGTCGGCGGAGAAACCCGCGCCCGGGTTGTGGCTGAAGGCATGGCGCGGGTCGGACGAGATCGACACCGGGATGCCCAGACGCGTGCTTTCGGCCAAAGCCTGCAGACGGTTGTGCCACTCGGCCGCCAGCCTCGGATCGGGCAAGGCGTGCACGTTGAAGTGGTTCAGACACAGATCCCTGACAAACCTGGCGGTCGAGGTGGGTCCGAACATCGTGTCGCCCTCGACCAGCTGGCCATCCTGCCCAACCGGCAGGATGGTATGAAACATCAGGCCGGCCTTTTCCTCGAGCGTCATCTGGGCGAGCAGGTCGTCGACCCGCTCCTCGACCGGGCGGTCGGGATCTTCGTAGGGATCGATCCGGCCGTTCTTGTTCAAGTCCCGGGCTGAGGCAAGGTTCGCTGTCATTCGGGCAGACCTTTCCAACTACAGGGCAGGATAAGCGCCCATGATACCGCCCATGGATCCGGCGCTGGCGCGGACTTCGGCGATTTCGCTGCGATCGCAGCACCGTGCTGTTCGCCTGCCCCAGTCTCAGTCTCAGCCCGGGAGCCAGGTCAGGGCCTCCGCGAGCGTTCGCGTCTGTCCGCGGCTCCAGGCGGCCGCATAACCGGTGTCGCCCAGCGCCGCCAGCGCTGTGGTCGTCAATCGATCCACCAGGACTTGCTGATCCGGTTCAAGCGTGACTTGCCCGAGCTCGAGCTGGGTGGCCAGCATGGCCAGGGTCTCGGCCACGCGGTCAGCCGACCAGCGCGCCGCGGCCCATTCGATTTCGCTCAGACGTAACAGGGCGTACAGCGGCATGAGGTTGTCCTGCGCGCTGACTGCCTGTTGGATACATGTGATGAAGTCGGCGCGCGCCAGATCGGGCCGGCCGAGTGCGGTCCGCGCATTTCCAAGGCCCAGGCACGCATCGGCCATCCGATAGTGGTCGCCGCTGGATTCGAGCATAGTCAACGCCTCGAGACACAGCCGCTCGGCCTCAACCGGTTGCCCCAATCGAATGCGCACAGTGGCCAGGTTCGTCATCGACGAGGCACAGGACGAGACATCCTCCAGTTCACGATAACGCGTGATGCTCTCGATATAGCAGGCCGCCGCCTCGGGGAAGCGCGCTTGATGACGCAGCGCTTCGCCGAGGTTGTTGGTGGTCGAGGCAGTTGCCCAGGGCAACCCCAACTCGGCCAGGATCGCCAGGCTATCGCGATAACAGCGCTCGGCCTCAACGGCTTCACCCTGCCCCAGCAACACGTTGCCGAGGCTGCTGAGCGCAGACGAGATCCGGTCGCGTTCGCCAAGGGTTTGAAACAGCGCCAGGCTGCGCAGCAATCGCTCGCGGGCCAGACGAACGGCATTCATGCGAAACGCCAGGACACCGGCCGCGTATACGCCGCGGGCGAGGTCCTCAGGCGCGACCGTGGAGTCCGTGGCCGCTGCCAGCAACGTGTCAAACCACTGGCTCACCTCGCGCATGTGGCCGCGCGAATACCACAGACGATTGGCCGCGCTGATCAGGCGCAACCCCAAACCTACATCGTGTCGCCGACACCAATCCACGGCAGCCCGCAGATTTGCGAACTCGGCCTCGACCCGATCCATCCATAAACCGATCTGCGGTCCCAGGAAGTAGGGAGACGCCGTGACCGCATAATTCGCGTAGAAGTGGGCATGCCGGCGCTGCGCAGCGGCGTGTAGCCCGGCGGCCTGCACGGCCTCCAACGCGTATTCGTGCAGCGTCTCCAGCAAGGTGTAGCGTGTGCCGCCGGCGACCTGGCCGGGCTGGATCAGGCTGTTAGCCACCAGGCTCTCCAGGTAGGCTCCCGTTGCCGGCCCGGACTCGCAGACCGCCGCTGCCGCCTCAGCCGTGAACCCGCCACTGAAGACCCCGAGCTGCGCGAAGAAGCTTTGCTCATCCGGCGCCAGGCGATCGTGGCTCCAGCGGATCGCGTCACGCAAGGTGCGCTGCCGGGCCGGGAGGTCGCGGGCGCCGCCGGTCAGCATCGGCAGGCGGCGATCCAACTGCGCGCGGAGGTCCGACAGGGTCAGCGCTCGGACGCGAACCGCGACCAGCTCGATCGCGAGCGGCAGGTGATCGACCCGACCGACCACGTCAGCCAGGAGATCCGGGTCGACATCCTCCGACCCGAAGGCGGCCGAAGCCGCTTGAGCCCGTTCGAGAAAAAGTAGCACTGCCGCGTCCGCGTCCAGCGGTGCCAGAGGCACGTGATGCTCAAAGCGGATATGCAGCGGCGCGCGGCTGGTCGCCAGCACTTTCACATCCGGGCAGACAGCCAGCACTTCGGCCACCTGGGCCGCAGCCTCCAGCAGATGCTCGAAGTTGTCGAACACCAGCAGGACCTGGCGCCTCCGCAAATGGTCGACCAGGGCAGCGCGGGCCGAACGATCCGGGCGCTCGCTCACACCCAGCGCCTGCAGCGCGGCCGCCGGGACCAGGTCGGGCTCAGTTAGCGCCGCCAGCTCAACCACGAAGACCCCATCCTCGAAATCGCCTGTCAGCGATTGAGCGACCGCATACGCCAGGCGGGTCTTGCCGATGCCCGGCGCGCCGGTGAGTGTCACGGCACGGACGTCGTCCGAACGCAGCTGCCGAACCAATGCAGCCAGTTGTGCTTCGCGTCCGATCAAACGTTGAGCCGGCCGCGGTCCGACATAGGTCGGGGCTGACGGCGACGGACCACCGGAGTCGACGCCCTTGGCGCGAATGCGATCGATCAGGGCCTCGGTCTGCGGCTCCGGCGCCACACCCAGCTCAGCCTCGAGCAACCGTCGCAGGCTCTCGCCCTGCGCCTCGGCGGCTGTGTGCTCGCCGTTGCGCGCCAGCACCCGCAGGAGCAGCCGTTGCCCGGCCTCCTCCAGGGGATCGAGCGCCACCCGCCGACGCGCGCGTGCGACAGCGGCGCTCAGATCGCCGCACCAGGTCGCGCGCTCGATCAGACGCTCGAGTGCACTCAGCAGGCTCTGCCGCAAACGCTCCCGCCAGCCCTGGGCCCACTCCTCAAATGCAGCGCTGTCCGAGATGTAGAAATCGCTCAGGAAGTCACCCTGGTAGAGGTCGACGGCCGCCTCAAGCCGCTCGGCACAGACAGCACATGTCCTCCAGGCTCGGTGCCCATGGTGATCGCATTGCGCCAACAGGTCGAGGAACCGGCAGACGTCCACATCGACGTCCAGGGTCAACTCCACAGTCTGCACCGAGGCCTTGATCGCGGCGGGCCCCAGAACCTTGCGGAGTTGGGTAAGTGCCTGGCTGAGGCTCTGGCGGGCCGCCGCTTCGGTCTGTTCCGGCCAAAGCAATGCGCACAACGCGGCCCGCGGCTGCGGGCGCTCCGATTGGAGCGCCAGGTAGGTCAGCAGGCCTCGCACCTTGTTATAGGTGAAACCCTCGACCGGTTGGCCGTTGCGCTCGATCGCCAGGGGCCCGAGCGCCTGTATTGATAACGTCATCGCGGTATGGACTCTTCATTATAGCGACCTCGGGCGAGCGCAAAGGTGGGCAACGATCGGCCGCGGGCACGGGCACGTTGTCAGGCACAGATTCCGGTCGCCGATGTCGCGAATGACGCACATTGGACCCTGTCCATCCGGCGTGTCTGATTTGGCAGCATTCGAAACGGCTCGGCCGTGTTGGGAGAAGGGTGTTGAAAAACGAGGGGTGCGAGGGTCCGGGTTCCGCCCCGACCCACGCACACCACGGTTTTCACCCAATACCCAGCCGGCTGTGCAGTCACCAAAATGCGCGAAATTGCGGCGGATGAACGGGGTGACAACTCGTGCCTACTGTTAGCAAACCCAGAATGGGTGCTCCAGACGGCAGCGACCTCCGGCCATATCCGGTATCGGTCGATCAGACGCGCCTGAGCGTGCTGGCCAGGATCCATGGGCTCAGATCCGCGAAATCCGTAGACCAACTCGATCATATACGCCTTGATTTCAGGGTTCCTTCAGACCGCTGTCATAACGTAGACCCATGCGCCATCACCACCCCTTCAGCCGCCCGATCCAGCGTTCGTTCGTGCTGCGGATCTGGCGAACCATCGCCGGGCGTTGGCGGGCCTCGTTATACGACCCGCACAGCGACCAGCGCGTCATGTTCGCCGAC
>JAEURK010000237.1 GCA_016789175.1 Anaerolineales bacterium | reverse complement strand
TCGTCGATAGGCGGTTGCGCTGAGGTCGCCCCATTGAAAGAGCCGCGCCAGCCGCGCCAGCTGTCGCTCGAGCTGCGCCCGGACTTTGGCGGGTTCCTGATGAGCGCCGTCTGATGGGTCACGGTCCGGCTCGTCGAGGTGTAGAAAGGCCGGCAATGGCCAGGCGGACAGCCAGTCGATCACCTGAGCCTCGATGTCGTCGGCCCGGATCAAGGCCGACGTTCCGGCTGTATGGCGGCGTGACGCGGGATCACGGTAGCAGACGCTGTGCCGTGAGCTTTGACCGCGCAACGTTCGCCCGCAGTCCGCGCAGATCGCCAAGCCCGTGAGCGGATAGACGCGATCGGCGCGTTTGCGGCTCATCGGGCGCCGGGCGTGGGTGGCTCGAACCTGTTCGATGGCCTCCCAGACTGCTGCGTCGATCAGGGCGGGGTGCCGGCCTGGGCCGTACTCGTAACGCTCGTATCCCGGCAGCTTGCGGAGTTTGGTCAGACCCAGGTAGAAGTGGTTCTGCAGCAGATCCCGTGCCGTGGTTTTGGTGAAACGGGACGCTCGCCCACGCGGTCGATAGCCAGACCGGTTCAAGGTGTCGGCGACATCGCCATAGCTTGCCGCGCCGGTCGCGTAGAGACGAAGAGTCAGGCGCACGCCCCGGGCTTCTCGGGCGTCCACTCGGATCGTGCGCGCGTCGACCGATCGATAGCCAAACGGCACCGCGCCCGGGCGGTTTTGCCTTTGGCGATCTCCTGGCTGAGATTGTCCAGATACCATTGCGCGAAAGCGGCCAGGATCGCAAGCTGCACCTTGCCGATTGGAGTGGTGAAGTCGAACGGCTCGCTCGCGCTGACATAGCTGACGCCCAAGGCCTCGAGCTGATTCAGATGGATCAGGACATCAAGTAACGAACGGCTGAAGCGGTCGAGCTTATGGGATAGGATCAACTTGAGGCGGCCGGCCCGGGCATCACGCAACATTTGTTGAAAGGCCGGACGATTCGAATCCTTGGCGGAGACGCCCGGCTCGGTATAGACCGCCACGACGACCCAGCCTCGTTGCGCGGCAAACGTCCGGCAGAGGCGATCCTGAGCTTCAAGCGAAAATCCCTCGATCACCTGCGCCACACTGGAGACGCGCACGTAGAGGGCGACGCGTATGGGCGGGCCTTGAGGCTCTGATGTCCGGCGGTCTTTTGCGGTCGGGTGCATGCGGTCCTCCTTGACACGTGCGATTGTGAGAACAATGCAACACTCACACGGGGCTTTACGCCGGTCATCATCGCGACCTCCGATGAGTCGGGTTGGGCTAAATGTCAAGATGACGCGGCTTTCTATTCATGGCGCTTGAGATGGGATGCTCGACGAGGCGTCTAAGGACGGGTGCGACTCCATGGTTGGCTCTGGCGCGAGCCGTCAGGTCTGGACGCTTTGGCCGCCAGGGCCGGGCGTAGGATTTGCTACAATCGTCGCGTTCGGTTGCGTTTCCGTCGTCGATCATTGTCCCAAAACACACCCCGGAGTCGCCCGCTCAGGCGCTGACGCGTCGCCACGCGCGCGGGGCGAGCGAAACTCGTATGCCGCCCAATCAACCCGTTTCCACACCCTGGCCTGCGCTGAAACGCATCTTGGCCACGCTGCCGGCGAACCTCCTGTACTACGGATCCGCCCTGGGCGCGCTGGCCATCGCGGCCTCCGGGCCAGCGGGTACGGTGTCGATCATCGCCAACATCGGCTCCGGCCTGTTCACGACGCTCATCTCAGATATCGTCAAGGGCCAGACCCTCAAAGATGACGAGATCCGGCGGCGCGCGGAAGAGGCCGTGCGCGCCAGCCAGATCGCCGAGTTGCTGACGGAGAAAACGTTCAGCGCCTCGTTTGCCCGGCTGCTGGACCAACTCCGCACCCAGGACGCGCTGGACCAAGATCTCTATCAGGCCCTGCGCGCGGGTCTGGCCGACGTCGCCACGCGCGATCAGGTCGCGGAGTTGAAAGACTTGATCCTCGGTTTGGGTCACCCGGGCAGAGTTTCACCCATCACGACGGCGCGAGTCTATGTGGCCTATGACCGGGGCGCCGGACGCGCCGTAGCAGAACGCCTGGCGCAGGGCTTGAAGGCCTCCGGCATCCGCGCCGATCTCGGGGAGGCGGAGCCTCTGGATGCGGACCTCTGGCGCCTCGGCCTTCGGTCCGCGATCGAGCTGGTCGATCAGGTCATCCTGGTGGTGACGCCCGGCGCCGTTACCGCAGCCTGGTGTGCAGACGAATGGCGGCACAGCCTGGCGCTCGTCAAACCCGTCCAGCCTGTGCTCGCTGCCGGCGAGTTATCGGATATCCCCGCTGAACTGCTCGCCCTGCGTACGCCCGTCGCGGATGTCCGCACTCTGGAGCGCCTGGATAGCGGGCTGGCTCAGGTCGCGGATCGCGTCCGACGTCCTGGCCCGCCGGCCGCGGTTGTGCACGGCGCTCCGTCGCTGCCGTCCCACTATGTGGCCCGTGTCGAGGATCTCCAGGTCGTGCGCGAGCGCCTGCTCACGTCGGGCCGCCTCGACGACTCCGGGGGCCCTTCCCGCCAAGGCGTGCACGGGATGGGTGGAGTGGGCAAGAGCCTGCTGGCCGCCGCCCTCTGTCAGGACTATGCCGTGCGCCGTGCCTTCACGGACGGTGTGTACTGGCTGACCTTTGGTTCCGAACCGCGGTTGAGCGATCTCTGGACTCAGCTCGCGCGCTACCTCGGCCAACGCCGGACGTTCGCCGACGCCCCTGAGGCACGCGATTTCTTTGAGGCGCAGACTCACGGACGGCGCTGTTTGCTCATCCTCGATGACGTCTGGCAGAGCGCGCATGCCGAGGCGTTTCTGCACCTGGGTCCGGATTGCCGGATCCTGGCGACGTCGCGGGTGGCCAGCGTCCTGACCGAGCTTGACGCCGAACCGTATGCGCTCAGCGTGCCGGCCGACCCGGTCGCGGAGGTCATCTTCGCGCGGGCCGCGCACGTGATCGAATGGCCGGCGCCTGCACGGGCCATTCGTGAAGCCTGCGGCAACCTGCCGCTGGGGCTGGCCATGGTCGGGACGCTGCTGGCCGGCAAACCCGAGGCCTACTGGCGCGACGTGCTCGCGGCCCTGGAGTCGGCGAGGCTGGAGGACGTTGCCGCGCGCTTCCCGGATTATCCGTACCCGTCGTTGTGGGCGGCCCTCACGGTCAGCGTGGAGGCGCTGCCGTCCGAGATCCGCGAGCGCTATCTGAGCCTGGCGGTCTTTCCGGACGATGTCGCTCTCCCCGAGTCGGTGCTGGAAACCTATTGGCAGCCCGCTTCGGCGGCCGAAGTCCGCGCGTGCCTGACGACCCTGATCGATCGCAACCTGTTGAGTCGCAATCCGGCCGGTCGGCTGACGCTGCACGATCTGCAGCTCGCCTACCTGCGCCGGCTGACGCCAGATCCCGCGATCCTGCACGAGCGCTTGCTGGTCAGCCACAACCCGGCCGGCCGGCCCTGGGCCACGGTGCCGGACAACGGTTATCTCTATGACTATCTGGTGGCGCACCTTCTGAGCGCGAACCGACTGGCGGATGCGTTGAGCCTGTTTGCCGATTCGGGCTGGCGCGACGCCCGCTACCGGGCCAACGAGTTGCGGTACGACGGCTATCTCGCCGATCTCGACCAACTCTGGACAGACGTGGCTGAGCCGTCGGCCCGGCAACAGATCGAGGCCGCCGCGCCGGGCGCCGCGCTCGCCCTGTGCGGGCGGCTGGCCCTGATCCAGACGACGATCCATAGCCTGGAGTCCAACATCCCGGCCGCTTTGATCGTGCGCGCGGCCGAGACCGGGGTCTGGGACCCGCAGCGGGCGGTGAGCGTGATCACCCACCTGCGCGATGCGGGCGAGCAGTTGAACGCCTGCATCGCGCTGCTCGGGTCGGGGAGTCTGTCGGCGGACCTGGCCGCGCGCCTGCGTGAGTTGAGCTTTGCTGCGGCCGGGGCGGTTCCCAATCCTGCGAGCGAGACCATGCGACTGTTGCCCGTGCTGCAGGGAGATGCGCAGGGACGGGCGCTGGCCATGATTGCGCCACGGCTGCAGGCCGAAACCGACTCGCATCTCACAGTGCTCCTGCATGGACCGCTGCAGGCTTTGAAGGGCGCCCTCGGCTCCTTGGAGGAGCCCTGGCGCGGCGAGGCGGAAAGGCTGCTGGCCGATCGCGTCGCGCAGGATGCCGCAAACGGCCTGCGCCTCGAACTCGAGATCGCCGCGGGACGGGCCAGTCCTGCCGGACGTCCCTGGATCGAGACGCTGACGCGAGCGGCCTGGGTGAAGGACCTGCTTCCGTATGCGCAGCCGTGGGCCGAGACGGTCGGGGCGCTGCCAACGGTCGCCGACCTGTTGACATTGGACGACCCGGACACGCGGCGGAATGCGCTCCAGGCGTTGGCGCCGTTGGCCGCCGCCGCCGAGGCCGAGGCCGTCCAGCGCGCGCTCAAGGACCTGGCCGTCGAACCACGGGCGGGGCAGGCCATGAACCGGCACACGCGTCGGCTGCTCCGTGCCCTGAACGAGCCAAAAGGCTTCTTCGTGACCGACCGCCTGGACCGGATCGAGGATCGACTCAACGGGCTCATCGAAATCCTGCCGCTCCTGTCGGAGCCTGTGCGGGCTGAGGCGCTTGCCGAGTGTCAGGCCCTGATCCCGGACCTGATCAACGATGCCGGGGCCGTGCTCGTTGAACGGCAATGCGACGTTCGGATCAAGTTGCTGCCCTATCTCAGCGGCCTGGAGCAGAGCGCTCAAATCGAACACATTCAGAGCCAGTTGCCTGACTTCGTCTTCGTGGAGCAAGCGGCTCGGTGCCTGGTCGGGCTGCTTCCCTTCGTGCAGCCCGACGCCCGACCTCCGCTGGCCGAGGCGGCGCTCGATCGCCTGGACAGCCTGCGCGACGGCGACGACAGCGCGCAGCGCAACCAGCGCGAAATCCTGACGGCCCTGGCCCCGTACCTGGACGCGACTCAGGTGGAGCGGGCTGTGCAGAGCCTGTCGCCCTACGAGGACCGCCTTGAACAGGCCCGCGCGCTCCGGCACCTGACCGCGCCGCTGAGTGAACGGCATGCGGACTGGGCGCTGGAATGCGCGCTGCGTGTGCCGAACCGGGCGCTGAAGATTGAGGCGCTCAGCGTTCTCATCCCGCGTTTGAGTTTCCTGAAACGGGGCAGGGTGGTGGCGCATCTGGCCGACCTGCTGACCGAAGCGCAACAGGTCCATGCCACCTCGGTCTTCCTGGGCGCGGCCAGTCAGGCGTTGCGCGTCCTGCCGCGTCCCCGCCAGACGGCCTGGACGCGCGAGCTGCTGTCGGTGCTGGAGAGCGAGGACGTCGATGCGCAGGACGTCGCCAAGGCGCTCATCCAGATCCTGGGGGTGGCGCGCGGAGGTGAGCGCGCGGACGCGCTGGCCCGGGCGCTGCGCGTGTTGGAAAGCCTGCCTGAGCTGCTCGGCGATTGGGACTACGCCGAGGGGTTACTCGCGCGGTTGCTGACCGCGCTCGATCGCGCTCCGCGTGAGCGCGCGCTGAGCCTGGCGCTGGCGGCCGTCCCGTTGATGGAGACGAGAACCGGCTTGGAGCCGGGGCCGGATTGGAAGACCACGTGTCAGTTGGTCGATGAGTTGGCGCCGTTGCTGACGCGCCAGCAGACCCTCGACGTCCTCGCGCGTATCGAAGCCTGCGGCGACGACGAGTTGCGCGTCCGGATGAGAGGCGACTTGTGGCGCCGCGCCGGTCACGGGGACGATGAATTGATCCTGGAAGCATGGGGTCTCGAATTGTCTCGGTTGGATCCCAAGCCGCGCGCGCTCGCCCTTGTCCACGTGCTGCCGCGGATCAACGCGGTTCAACAAGGTTTGGTGACAGCCGACATTGTGGCTCAGGTCGAGACCCTCGTCGGGCAGGACGAAGTGGAGGCGGCCACTGATGTGTTGCTGGCGCTCGCGCCTGCCCTGCCCAAGGGCGAGACTCTGCGATTGGTCACGCGTCTGGGCGTTCAACTGGCAGACCGGCTGGAACGTCCCGGCTGGGCTTCGCGGGACATCCAGCGTCTACGCGACGGGCTCGCGGCCGATTTCCTGGCGTTCGACCTTGAGCAGGCCACAATGATGCGGGACGTCCAGAAGCGGGTCCTATCGGATCTGGCGGACCTGCGCTTCGGGCGGCGGACCGCTCTCCTGGAGTATTTTGAGAGCGATGTCTTTTCCCTGCATGTCTTCTCGGACGAGATCATTGCCGGCATGGCCGTCAACGTGATCCAGATCTGTCAGGAGTGGGCCTGGTAGCCGAGGCATGCACCGGGTGGTGCCGCTCAGGCTATCGTTGATGGCTCGAGCGGGCGGCGCTTACCAACACGCAGGAAAAAAACGCTGCGTGGCTGAAGCGGCGAACTGTCTGATCGGTACGGGGAATGGATCTGTGTCGCCACAGGTTTGTCAACGCCTATCCTGGCTCGCCAGCCTCTGCGCGCTGGTTTTGTGTGGTTGCCTGGACCGGTCTTCCGCGTCGCTGCGTCCGGTGGCGTATTCGGCGGATCGTTCGCGCGTGACGCTGCCGCTGCCGGCCTATTCGTCGTGGGACCGCTGTGCGAGCGGCGCGATTCTGTACCATTCTGGCGTGTGGGACTATGGCGGCGCGCCGGCGCAGGCCCAGGTGTTGAACTGGGAGACGGGTTATCCCCAGACATTGCCGCTGCCAGGCGACGACGAGCCCTACGATCCTACGTTTTCGTACAGTCCGGACTGCCGCACGGTCGCCCTGGCCGATCAAGACTGGATCTACCTCTTTGACGTTGACACCACGACGCTGACGAAGTGGACGGCCGGGAACAGGCCGGCCTATTCGCCCGACGGTCAGACCCTGGCTCTGGAACGCGAGCGGCACCTCATCCTGAAGGATGTCGCGAGCGGCGACGAGACCGTTGTGGAGATCCTGGACGACCTTCTGTCGGGCGCGCGTTCCTCTCTCACGCGCCTCAGTTGGGGCAGCACCGGCACGACCCTGCTGCTGACCCTAAACTACAACGATCGCGAACCGTTCGGCGAGGACTTCGTGCTGGTTGACCTGAACGAAAGGGCGGTCAGCGTCCTCCAATCGAGCACGGGGGTGGCCTTGAGCGCGCCCAGCCTGTCGCCGGAACGGCGCTATGTCGCCTATGTGAACGACGCCCTGAACCGCGCCGGCGGCAGCCTGAGGTTGTATGCCGGCGAGCGGGCCTGCGTCGTTGCCGAACACCCGGTCACCTACGCAGACGAGGTTTTCTGGACGCCGGACGGGACCCGGCTGTTGGTCACGACCTGGCCGGGCACTGAGGGCGATTTCCTGGACGTGAGTGGATGGCTGCCAACGGAGAGCGCTTCAGCGCCGTGCCTGGACCCGTAGAGGACCGATGAAGGTGAACACCCGCGGTAACTGAGTGGTAACTCCGGGGGCATCCACCGGTGAGTGTCGGGAGCGACACTGCCAGACAGGAACGATGATTCGTCCCGGCGTCCAAAGAACCGGGCACACCGCGCCGGGCGATACGGCTGGTGACCGCGACGTCGTCCGGAGGTAATCCGCATGTCGACCCATTCCGATAGTCTCCAGCGAACGCCGCCCCGACAGGCCCGTCTCGGGCTGTTCATCGGGCTCTGCGCTGCAGGCATCGCCGCCTGCTCATCGGTGGCTTCTCTGCCGCCGACCGTCAGCGGCGATCGCTTAGGAGCTCCGGCCACGATCGTCGCTCTCACGCCACCCACCGCTACGGAAAGGGTTGAGCGGCCTGCGCCATCCCCTTCATCGGCCCGCGCAACGCAGACGGCCCGGCCGGCACGCCTCGCCGCCGAGACGGAACGCCCTTTACTGCCTGCAAAGGCGCGCCTGACCGTGCACGAACCCACGATCGAACAACTCAATGCGTTTGTTCAGGCCCACGAGCCCGACTTCTATGGTTACGATCCAGAGACCGCGTTCGAGTCGGCCGACGTCAGCGGCGATGGTCGGCCCGATCGAGTCGCGTGGGACGAGTGGGCGGCGCCTGAGCAACAGGTGGGCATGGCTTGGGTGTATCAGGATGTAAGCGGCGATCAGGTCGACGATCTCCTGATCTATGGGTGGGACGGCCTTCTGGTGGCCGTCTGGGCCGAGGACCATTACGCACCGCCGGTTCGGATCCCAGCCGGATGGAGCCGGGGCGGCCTGCCCGACGTGACCGTGGCCTTGCAGGATTGGACCGGTGATGGCGTTCCGGAGATCGTCTATGACGTCGATCTGATGACCGGCGGGACGGGACTGTTGATCTCGTACACGACCCGCTTCCTGGTTCATTGCACATCACGGGGTTGCGCTGTCGTGTGGCAGGACACCGTGTCTGCCGATACGGACGATTTCAACACAGGCGGGATGGCCCAATACCAGATCGACATGCGAGCGGCGATCGATCCCGACGGACATCCAGCGCTCCGGATCGTGAACGACGGCTTTTCGATTTATTGCTGCTCGGACTGGGGTTCGGGCGACCCGCCGCCTATCGACACGCTCCAGATCTACACCTCGACCGTGACTCTCTGGTCGTGGACGGGTACGGCCTTCGAGCGTCGCGACGCGCAAATCAACCGTCGGGGGCAGACCATCGAGTCTCAGTCACAGCTCTCGGCCGATAACCCACAAGGAATCGCGGCCACCATTCACTGGGCTGACAATCACGCGGCAGGCAACGCCAATGAGTACTGTCAGCTCCTGGTGGATGGGGCGTCGATCGGCTCCCCCTTCGGCTGTCGCCACACCTTCACGACGGTTGAGTGGCTGGACGTCACCGGCGACGGCGTCGACGAAGTCGTGACGATCGCCTATTCAGCAGGTTGGCCCATCGGCCCAGAAGAGGTGTTGAGCGACGAAACCTGCATGCATCAACGAATCCTCGTGTACCAGGTGGAGGATGGGATCGCGTCAGAGATCGCCAACGTCGCGGGCTGCGTCGAGCGAAGCGACCTGTACGGCGTGCGGCTGATGGACGTGGACCAGGACGGGCAGGTGGAGATCCTGGCGGCGCCGAACGGGGATCTGAACAATCGCGCATACGAATGGAACGGCCAGCAGTTCGTCCTATGGGGCGAGGTGGCGATACGGCCGTGAACGCTGCGGTCACCCGTGGGAGGAGCGCGCTGCGAGCTATGACCAGGCGGGGACGCTGGATCAAGCGTCACCCGCAGGGTGCGATGCGGCACGTGGTCATCGGGCTGGTGTGCGTGGGCCTCGGCGCCGTCGCCTGCGCGCCGTTGGCGGTGCCGCCCTATGAAAGCCCGGACGCGACCGCCACCCTGGAGGCTGCCTATCCCGTGCCCGAGCTACACCGGACGCCGTACACCGCCCAGACGCAAGTCGCAGCGACCCTGGGCGCGGTGAAGGCCGCGGATGCCACGCAGTTCTTCGTGGACTCAACGCGCTCGCCGGAAGCCACGTGGCCGGTCACTCCCTTTCTCACGGGCACGGCTGAAGGCCCCTATGTCCAGGCATCCGGAAAAATGCTTGGGCTGGCGGTCACGAACGCCTGGTTCGGTTACGTCGATGGCAACCCGGTCAGCGTGTGGGCGAGCGTCGATCCGGTGGATCCGGAGCGCGGATCCCTCGAGGTGTTGTGGTCGTGGCCCGGCCGTTCCTCTGACGGCCGTTATTTGACCCAGAGTCGGCATGGGCCCGTACGCATCATCGCCGAGCGCCAGAACCGGTTAACGTTGAGCGCCGAGGACGGGACGCTGTTCTACTTCGATGTCCCCGGGCTGCAGTTCGTCGACTCGCTCGAGGTCGTCGTGGCCACCGCATCGCCGCCGCCCACGAGGACGCCCTTTACGCCGGGGCAGCCGGAAACGGAGCCGCCAGCCTATCCGTATCCCTGAGGCGGCCGTTCATGAGAAGCTGAGTGGAGCGGGGAGGCAAGGAATGAACGGGCGCTGGGTGCATTCAGGCCTGACCTACATGGTGACGGCGGCGCTGATCGCCTGCGCGCCCGCCCGGGCGCCGATCGATCCACCCGTCGCTGCCCCGACGCCTGACTCCCCACGATCCACCCAGGCCGGATACCCCGGCGTCTTCACGCCGGACGTGGTCGCTTACCCGATGGTGATCCCCACCCAGGACGTGCCAGCGACGTTGACCGCCATGGCCTCGACACCCAGGCCATCCATCGCGGACTCGACGCTCACTCCGCCGTCCAAGGTGCCTGAATACATCCTGGAGGGAGCCTTTATCGACTCGTCGCACGGCTGGTTGCTCGGGCTCTCGGCCGCTGCCGGGCAGTCGAGGTACGACCTCGCTGCAACGACGGATGGCGGTGAGACCTGGACGGAGCAGCTGCTGCCTGATGATCCCTATGACACGGATTGGTGGAATCAAGCGCATGTCTTCTTCGCCGATCCCATGATTGGTTGGGTGACGTATCCCGGCACCGTCCTGAGCACGGCCGATGGCGGGGCGTCCTGGACGACAACCGTGATCCCGGGCGTGATCCGCACCCTGGCGCGCGCAACCGATGGCACGCTCTGGGCGTTGGAGGAGCGGTGGGCTGAGGGTGTCGTCTGGCACGTGACCGGCCCGGCCTATGGCGATTGGCAGGATCTCGAAGGAGATCTTCCGATGGATCTGCGCCAGGGCGCGAACCTGGTGCTGCTCGATGCTCAGGAATGGTGGCTGAGTGGCACGAGCCTCACCGAGAACGGTTCGATGGCGCCGCAGTGGCTGGCCTCCGGGGACGGTGGCCAATCCTGGGCGGAGCGGACGTTGCCCTGCGAGGACCCGCGGCTGCAGGTCGGCGCGTTCATCGCCCTCAGCCCTGAGCGCGTCTGGGTCCTATGCAGCGCGGTGTGGACGTCCGTGGAGAGCTTGAAGGCCGTGTACGTGACCTCGGATAGCGGCGGTACCTGGGCGTTGCGCGGGCGCGCGCTCGGAGCACCCGTAGATACACTCTCCAGTGCCGGTCTGATCGGTTCGTTCGGCGCGTTGTCCGATGACTTCGTCTTCATGGCCCTCAACAAGACAGCTCGCATCGAGTTGACGCACGATGGCGGCACTACCTGGTTCAGCGTGCCGGCGCCTTGCGCGATCGACTTCATCCAGGCGACATTCATCGACCAGGACATCGGATGGGCGTATGGCGGAGGATGTGTGGCGCGCACGGTCGATGGCGGCCTGACCTGGACCTGTCGCTGGCCGGAGGATGGGGCTGCCTGTGCCAGCCCGGATCGACCGGGGCCGCTTGGGCCGCCCTGACAACCATAGCCTTCGAAACGGATCACCCAAGCCTTCTTCACCGGTCATCTGGAGCTGGGATACGTGCCACCACTGGTCCAGAGATCCAAGCTGCCTGGGAAAACCTGCGTCTGGCGCACGATCATCATCAGACCCAATCCTGGGCGTCGGTTGGATGGTGCATGGTCGTGGGGCGACGCGCGCCAGGGAATTGAGCGAGGGCACCCTGGGGTAGAGCCAACGATTGCCAACGGCGCCATTCGCTCAACATCGACTTCGCACCATTAAGATCATGACATAGTGTTAGGGGCTGACCCCTGGCTTGCCGGTGTCGCGTTCAATTGACGCTGATGAATCCCATGGATCCCGCCACTCAATTGTCCAGACGCGTCGAACGGTTTCGGAGCCATCGACAGGTTGCTCTCTGCAGGTTCCCATGCTTCTGAGCCGCCAATCCATCGCGTCGCAGACAATCACACTCGTATGCCTGGCGCTGATTCTGTTCCCACAGACCGAGCACGTTGCCACGGCAAAACCTCTTGCGGCGGCGGACCCCTGGGTCAAGGACCTCCATAACCCGGTGCTGTCGCCGAGCCCAGAAGACGGGTGGGAGTCGGCCGTGTTGACGGCCATGGTGCTCAAAGAAGGGGATACATACCGACTGTGGTATTCAGGCCGGTCGCAGGATGGAAGCCAGGATGGGATCGGGTTGGCCACGTCCGTGGACGGCGTGACTTGGGAAAAATCGGGCACGAACCCAGTCATGACCGGACGCGGACCTGGCTATTGGGATCAATATGCGCTCTGGCCGTATGTGTTGATCCACGATGGCACATACCGGATGTGGTATCGCGGGGAGTCTCAGGTGAATGCTCAAAGCCCGATGGTCCTCAGTATCGGATATGCCACCTCGCTCGATGGCCAGACGTGGAGCCGCGATCCCTCCAATCCCGTCCTGACTGCGGGACCAGAAGGCGCCTGGGACGACTACTATGTCGCTTCAGGATCGGTGCTATGGGAGGGGTCTACCTATCGCATGTGGTATACGGGTTGCACGATCATGCGCTGTCAGATCGGAGTGGCGACGTCTCCCGATGGGATCCACTGGACGCGCGAGTCATCAATCCCGGTCCTGACAAACGGGTCGACCGGTGCCTGGGACTCGCGCGACGTGCTCGGCCCTGTCGTGATCTACAGCGACGGCCTCTATCACCTTTGGTATTCCGGTCGGAGCGTCCAGGCCTTCCTTGTCTATTCGATTGGACATGCGACCTCGCCGGACGGTGTGACGTGGACCAAGGACCCTGACAATCCGGTGGTGAGACCCTCGATCGGCGCTTGGGATGCGCAAGGATTGCTCGTCGGAACCGTGATCGCCGAGGGAGGGGGCTATACCCTTTGGTACGATGGCTACGATGCTAACTGGGTCTACCAGATCGGGCGGGCCCGTCAAGGCCCGGCGATGCCAACGGCCACACCGACTCCGACAACCACACCGACTCCGACAGCCATATTGGAACCACACACCCCAACGGCCACGGTTGTGACGCCGAGTTCCACCCCCACCTCGACCGAGACGATTTCGGCGGCCTCGACGGCGACGATGAGCCCCAACGGCACGGCTACGCTGTGGGCGACCCAGGCGGCCACCATCACGTCGGCGCCATCGGCCACGGTTTCTGGTTCGCCGAAATATGAAGTCTTCCTGCCCGACATCCGACTTCTGGATTAGAGCGAGGAGCACGAGCCGGTGGGCGCGACCGCGGTAGAAGGCCGCATGTCATCCAGGCTTCAGCTTTCGCTTGCTTTCGCGGTCAGATCGATCGTTTATGAATGTCGATAACCCGCCCCTGACGCACCACCACGGCCGTCAGCAGGCGCCGTAAAAGCCCTTGCCGCTCGCGGGCGTCGAGAGTTCTCAAAATCGTTCCCAAGGTGATCGTGTGATGCGGGTCCGGCGATGACGTCGCTTTCTCCATCGACCCGGCTTCGGCGTCCGCGCTGTTGCGCTAGAACACGGTCGGTGGCGCGCGCTGGACAGTCGGGGCCGCCTCCATGGGGAACGAAACTGGACCCGCAGAGATTGAACCGACCTGCGCGAATCGACTCTTTTAGGGAATCCGACCGAATCCGGGAACGGTAACTGAGCCGTAACCTGACCTCTCACAAAGCGTAAGTATCGGGCGCGATCCTGGCGAAGAGCGGTAACGATAGTCAGTGGCGGTATCGTGACCGCTGCGCTAGGATCAGCGTACGCGGCGCATGGACCGTGGAGGGCAGGGGGCAGCCATGAAGATCATACATTCGTCGTTCACAACGAGCGACGGCCCGGTGAGTCGAGCGCTGTGGCTGATCGGTGTCGGGATCTTCTTGCTGGCTGGTTGCCAGCGGGGCCTGCCGGAAGCCGCTGTGACGCCGGACTTCACCCACACGGCGACCTCCACACCACTTCCCCCGACCACCACGCGCCCACCCTCCGCCACGCCCACTCCGCTGCCGACGCGCACGATGACTGCCACGCCGAGCGCCACCCTGCCGCCGCCGTTGACGGCGGCCACGCCGCCGGCCG
Source organism: Anaerolineales bacterium (assembly GCA_016789175.1). Classification (GTDB taxonomy): domain Bacteria; phylum Chloroflexota; class Anaerolineae; order Anaerolineales; family UBA6663; genus UBA6663. The sequence goes on along the minus strand of JAEURK010000237.1, from coordinate 18,010 downwards.
GCGATCGCTCCGGATGGCGTCTGGTGCCGTGGACGGCCGAGCAAGCCGATCGCCTGATTGCGCAAACCGCCAGTCAGCTCCGAGCGCTTGAGGACGATCCCAACTTCGGCGGCGTCTATGGCCGTAAAAACCTGGAGTCGTTGTACGGTTTATTGGGCACGGCCGAACAGGAAGCGCTTCTACGCTTCCCAGAGGCGCCGCAGGCGGACCGCTGGCGCTGGGATCTGGCCTACAACCAGGGCCTGGCCTACGTGAATCCGGCTTCCGACCAGGCCCCGGAGCTGAGGGCGTATGCGGCGCTCATGAGTGATGCGCTCAATACGCAACACGCCACGCTCGAAACGTTGTCGGCCTGGTTCGCGTCCCACGAAACGCGCCTGGATCTGGCCGTGACGCCAGCCGAGGGCTCGCCTCAGGCGGATGCCAGTGCCCTGGTGTCGATTGATGGCATGGCTTATTTTTGGGTCACACGCCGATCGACCACCTACACCGTCGTGGGCCTGCGGAGCAACCTCTTCTACTTTCGCGAAGCCGGGAGCGGCCATGACCTGATCGACCTGACCGGCGACGGACAGCCGGAGATCGTCCTGAGCTTCAGCGAGTCGAATTGTTGCGGCTTCAGCACCGATCATGCGATCTATGACGTGACGTCGGGCCAGCCCATCCGCTTGACGTTCGTCGGTCCAACCGGCTCGCTTGGCGGTCTCGCAAGCACCGGCGACAGCTCGATCCAGGCGATCCCGGCCAATGAGAACGAGGGCCAGCCCGGTTTGATCTTCGACGCGACCTACGGCGACCCGTTCCTGGATCCATGCACGATTCGCCGCTACGACCGCTACCACTGGACCGGTCGCGAATTCGTCTGGACGAGTTCTCGCCATGCGGTGTTGCCGCCCGATCAATACAACGACCGCGCATTTTGCCAGGAGGTGCGCGCGCTGGGTCAAACCGACGCAGAGGCCGAGGTGATCGCTCAGGCCGCGGGCGATTACTACGAGAGCAGCGCGCACACCGTGTTGCCGCTTCGCGTCCGCTTTCGTCTGGCCGAGTACCGGGCCCGCCAGGGGCAGTCCGACGCGGCGCAATCGATGTTGGCGAGCCTGCTTGCGATCCCCGAAGGCGAGGAGCCAGAGTCCGAGGCACCGTGGCGAGATGCCGCGCGCGTGCTGCTCGCTGACCTTCAGCAGGATCAACCGTTTCTGGCCAGCTGCAGCCGGAACCTTCTCTGTGATTGGCCAGCGGCGTTGACTCAGTGGATCGGCGCACAACCGACGCTGCGAGCCGACCAGCTGGCGTTGAATCTGCGAGCTGCGGGCGTGGATCTGCGTGCCAGCGGCCTATTATCGCTGACGCCGGGCGGTACACCGACGTTGTGGTGGGTATTGCGCAATCCACACACCGGGCAGCGCGAGTTCTGGTTGCTCGCTCAGGTGGGCGGTCACTTTTCGGCGAGGGTTGTCGCAGCCGTCGAGCAGGATCAGCCGCGCGTGACGCTGCACTACACAGGTGGCGGCCCGGATGTCTATGCCGTGTACGACGGGCGGCGATCCACGCTGTTCCAGGTTCGGATAGACGCGGCCAGCGGTCTGCTTGTGCCCGGTTACGGGTCGGTCGACCGGACAGATCCAGAGCCGGATCTCGTTCGGGATGCCCAGTTGGAGACCTGGCGCGATGCGTTGCTGGCGGGCCAGGAGCCGGGTGTGATCCGCGAGGGGCTCCGCGACCTTCGAGCTGAATTGGATTGTCCTGAACAACTGATCTGCGCGACGGTCGACTACTGGATTGGGCTGACCAGCGAACTACTGGGCGATGAACAGGCTGCGGTGGAAGCTTATGGTCGCGTTTGGGACGAAGCGCCAGACCATCTTCGGGTCATTTGGATTCGGCTCAAACTAGACACGTCGCCGTGACGGCTGTCGAGGCAAACCACAACAACGGCGGACTGGCCATTCGGCCGTGCTGTCCCGGCTACTTGGCTCGCCAGTGGGCCACCTCCAACCCTCGCACCAGGATTCTTCCACTGTCGCGGTGGGCGACTCCACCTATCCGGGTGCCTTCCCATGAGGCATGTCGGTTAGACGACTGGGGACATCACCCAGGATGTGCCTGCGACGTTGCTGCCGTGACATCAACCCCGGTATCCGGACCTGGACGACGTCGGAGTTGTGCACGTCGCAGCGGGGACGATCTCGGCCGCAACGCCAAGATGTCACCGGCGCCGAATTAGTTGCGTTCGCGTAGGACTTGCCCAAACAGGCTGAGCACCCAGCCGTCTTGCTCAAACAAGCACTCTGCCACAACCGTGACAATGTCGGCTCCGAACGACGCCCACAGTGGCGCTAACGCGGCTACATCCGACACGAATTCTCGCGCCGACCTTTGCTGGACCTGATAGCGCAGGAACGTCCCGATCAGCCGGCGCCGGTCGTGGTCGGAAAGGCCGCCCAGGCCCGGCGCAAGGCTGCGTAACGCATCGGCCCGCAGGCCATAGCCCTTATGATGAGCGGCTAATGCGGTCGATAGCTGCCCAAACCAAGCGTCGCGATCCACCGTCGGCTCGCTCGACGGCTCGGGTCGGCGGGGCGCCGGATCGAGCGCATCCTCTCGCGCCAGGCGCGCGGCCCAGCTCGGGTCCTGCGCCGTCAACTCTGCGGCCGAAAAGGTGAAGACCAGGTGGCGCAACGCGTGAGCCTCCGGTGCGCGCGGCTCGAGACCTTCCAACGTGTCGTAGGCGTCCTGCAAGATGCGCCGTCGATCCACGTCGGATGCGTGCCGGGCCACGTTGCACAGGACCTGGATGTCGTAGTCGCCGTCCACCCAATCGTGGGCGCAGGCGAGCGCCTCATCGACGATCCGGGTTTGCAGGCGTGTCGGACAACGCGGCAACCACCCGGCCAATTCGATCACGGTATCCAGCCAGATGCCGCCTTCCTCCCAGTCGTGCCGATGATGACGCGCGGACAGGTCCAGGGCCCGCTCGATCCACCTGAGCGCGTCCGCTTCAGGCAAGTGTTGGGAGAAATGAACGAGCGCTTCCGCGCGAGGGAGCCAGTTGTTCCAGTTCATCGGCTCCTGCGCGACGGCTTGCTCCAAAGCTTCGACCCGGTCCGCCTTGGGTAGGTGGCGGGCGAGGAGTGTGAGGACGTCGAAGCGGCCTCCAAGGGGTCGAAGGTGCAGGGCCTGTTCCACCAGGACCGGACCAAGACCGGCTTCGCCGCAGGCGGCGATCACCGGCGCGGTTCCCTGGCGTCGTTCTCGTGCCGAAAGACTGCTGCTCTCCCAGACCGCCCAGATCCAAGGCGGTACCAGGCCGACACGCCCGGTGCGAAGCGCATACGTCGCCAGCGCCAAAGCGGTCCCGCGGACGAGGTCAAAGGTTGAGCCTTCGGTTGACGCGCTCCGGATCTGGTCAAACACGGAGTCGCTGTCGACCTGAGGAAGATGCGGCAGGAGCTCGGCCTGAGCCAGGCGACGGACCGCCGGATGATCAATGTGTTCGATCGTGCGAACCGCATCGGGCGCGTGTCCGTTCCGGGCTTGCAGGCGCGCGATCTCGACCAGGGCCCAGCGCTGCGGCCAATAGGGCTCCCGTTGCAGGACCTGATGCAGCACCTGACTCAAACCGGCTGAGCGGGCAGGTTCGGGCAACGCCACGGCGACTTCCGCCAGAAGTTGCTCGGAGAGGTGCCACTGGGGTGAGACGGACTGGGCGAGACGCCAGGCTTCTTCCGGCCGTCCTCGAGCGGCCAGGGCCGGCAACAGTCCATACAGGCTTTCGCTGCGGGGATCGTCATGCAGCGCACGGGGTTGCGTGGGCAATGCCAGGGCAGCGGCCACATCGGACTCGAGCTCAGGAAGCGATCGAAACGGCGCGATGGACCGCCACTCTTCAGAGCGCTGCGGATGACTGGCCAGGGTCAACGCCTGGCTGCGTAACAGCTGGATGACGTTCTTTCGTTCCCCATCCCCTAGGAACGGCAACAGCTGGCCGAGGGCGCCCGTCATGGCCTCGGTCAGCGGCGCGACGAACTCGGGTAGACGTGAGACCCAGACCGAGAGAGGCTGAGCCGTCGGCGCTTCGCCCCCCAGCCAGGCCTCTGGGTCCATGACCAGGCCGGACTCCGGAAGAGTCGCCAGCAGCACATCGACGAGCCGCGCACGCTGCTCGAGCGTGCCATATGGCGCGACCGCGACGACCGAGTGTGCGCGTCGCCGACCATTGGCCATGAGGTCGATCCAGGCGATCGCCTGTTCGACGGAGAGCGCGCCCGCCTCGATCTGCACGGCGAGGAGTTCGGGGGTCCAGTGATCGGCCAGATCCGTCAAGGTGGAGTAGAGCAGGGCGCAGCGCAGCTGGGTGCGGAGGGAAGCGGCCCACTGCCCCGGGTCAGGCGACTGGATGGCGGTCCTCTGAGCCGAGTGCCACAGGGTCTGCAACGACGCCAGCGACTGAAGGGCATCAGGACCGAAGCAGTCGATGGCCGCGCCAATCCGAGTTTGAAAAGACAATCGCATCATCGGTGCTTTCTCCGCAACACCCTGGCGGGTCGTCCCACTCGATCCAGTGCGGTTTCGGGCAGACCAGGCGTTTGATCCCACGGATCACCGGTTCCCATCCGTTTGAGTATCACCGGCCCCGCGTGGCTGCGTCGATGGGGTCGGATAGGTCCAGATATCCAATGCCAACGACGCGGAGCAGACGACGCGCCCTTTGGCAGGCAGTTCGGAAATGGATCGTCTGGCCCGCCTGTCGACCGAGGTATAGAACATACATTCGATCCGCGCAAATTGCTTATCAGCCCCCATATGGCGCCGGCGCCTCATCCAACTCATCCCATCCATAAGCCGACTGCCACGTGGACGTTCACGACTAAGATAAAGGTATTAGGGACGGACGCATTCCATACAGTTGACGTTGTTGTTTCGAGACAATACCTTGCGACGGTCAATGGCTTGATTGATCGATGAAGAAGCGGCGATGGGCTGCGTAACCCAAAGGTGGCTCCCAGGTAACCCAACGGTAAACAACTTACGACACCATCCTGGAGAGCCGACGATGAACACGGAAGCGGTTGGGTCAGCGAGCCGCCGATAACAGTGTGTGATGAGGCGATATGAAATGCCATCGAGACCATCGACGCGCGACCGTCTGGACGTTTCTTGCCCTTGTGGCCGCTCTTGCGGGCTGCGCTCAACCGCAGCCTACCCACTCGATCGTTGCCCCAACGACCTCCAGCGCCACACAGGTGCCTTCGGCGACCGTTGAGCCTACCCGTGTCCGCGATATCCCGAGGCCCATCCCCACCACGGCCGTGCCGCCGACGGAAACGCTGGAGCCGACGCCGACCCTTCCCCCGCCGCCGACGCACTCGTCTCTGTCACTTAAGGAACTCAATGCGTATCTGGCGGCCCTGTTCCCCAATCAGCACCGGTTCCGGGAAGTCGATTACCAGACGAAGCTGACCGCGTTCGAATCAGCTCTTTATGAGTCTATCGACTTGAGCGGAGACGGACGGCTCGATCAGGTGGCCTACGATCTCGACGTCTATCCGGACGGGATCGCCTTCGCCATCGTTTATCAGGATCTCAACCAGGACGGCGTCGACGATCTCACGGTCTTTGGCTTTCACGGCCTACTCGTTCTGCTCTGGGAAGACGACCACTACAGCGAGCCCTTCGTGATCGACGCGGGGTGGAGCCGTGGTTGGGGACCCTACCTGCGTGCCTTCTTTGAGGATTGGACGGGCGAGGGTGTGCCCGAAATCGTGCTGGAGGAAGACAGTAGCGGCGGTGGCACCGGACTGTGGATCAGCACGACCACGCGTTCCTTCGTGCACTGCGAGCGAACTTGCTCGGTGGTGTGGAGCGACACGGTGGATTACTCGGTGTCCGAGATCCGCTCCGGCGGCATGGCCCTCTATCGCGCTGAACTGACCCGGCGGGCGGACGCGCCGGATCAGTTTCGGGTCCTGACCCACGGTTTCTCGATCTATTGCTGTGAAGAAGATGGCGGCCCGGGCCCGATCGAGGCCCTAAATGTCTATACCTCCACCGTGACGACCTATGCCTGGAACGGCGCCCGCTTTGAGCCTGGCGAGACCGCCACCGTGAGTCGCTGGCGGATCGTAGAGTCGGACTCGGTCCTCAGCAGCACCAACACCTGGGGCAACCGGGCTGACATTTCCTGGGTTTTCAACGGCCAATACAACGAGCCGAACGACGCGTGCTGGTTGAGTGTGAATGGCGGGCCGTTGGGCAAGCCATTCGGGTGTCGCCACACCTTCACGCAAGTGCACTGGCAGGACCTGACCGGCGACGGGCAGGACGAGATCGTCGTGAGGGCCTATTCGGCCGGCAATCCAGGCGGACCGCTGACGCCGGATACGGGACCCTACGCCGCGTATGAGCCGGTGGGCAGCGTTGGCTGCGAGCATCAGCGGCTGTTGGTCTACGCCTGGGATGGCGCGCAGACCACAGAGTTGGCGGACGTCGCCGGCTGCGTTCAGGAGGAGGATCTGTACGGCGTGCGTCTCGAAGACATCGATGGCGATGGACTGCTTGACCTTCGGGCGGCCCGGGTCTATGCCAGCGACTTGCCCGATCTACTGCCCGAACGCGTCTATCGGTGGAATGGAAAGCGGTTTGTGTTCTGGAGCGAGCTGCCGTCCCATTGATACCGCATCGGCATCTCTGGACTTCACTCATGACACGTCCATCCACGCTCCTGCTGGTGCTCGCCACATGCTTGGTCGTCACAGGCTGCGCCGGCCCCGTGGCGACTCCTGTGAGCACCGAAACGCTTGCGCCGATCCAACGGACGGCCACGTTGAAGCTGTCGACGCCGACATCCAGGGTCGAGGCTTCGGCGACGGCGACCGTGACGCCAATGCCCACTTTTTCGCCGGCGTCCTCAAGCACCCCCATGATCGTCGTGACCCTAACCCCGGCCGCGCCGGCCGCAGATCCCGACGCCTACCGCCTCAAACCTTGGAGCGCGGCTGACGACCAGGAACGGGTCGCGCAGATGCAGGCGCTCGCGAACTGGGCCGCCGAGCACAACCCCGGCTATCACGATGCGCTCGCGCATGGCATGGAGCGGTACATCGGGGTGGCAGAACTCGAGGCCGCGCTGCACCCGGCGGACTCGGCCGACGAGGACGTGATTTGGGACGCCGTGGGCCATCTGGCCCGCGCCGGCGATCAACTGGCTACCGACTGGATGGCTCGCCTGATCGCGCAGGCGCTCAATGACGGACGGGTGTCGCTCGACGGTCTCTCGACCTGGTCGCGACTGGAGGCCCTCAGCGACGGCCAGCCAGCCCAATTGCAGAACGTTCCGGCACTGCTTGGCGCCGGACGCGATGGCTGGGTCTTGAGCGTCGGCCAGGACCACGGCGCCGTGTTGTCGATCGCGCGGGAGGCGTCGGGCGCCTGGGGCGTGACGACCATCGCCAGCGCGTGGGAGAGCGCGCACGAGTCCGGCCTGTTTGTCTCCGTCTACGATCCGCCCGACGGTGGGACGCCCGAGATCTGGGTGGAGCATATGATCCAGGCGGGTGGGGGTCCGACCTTCGCGCAGTATGAGACGCATATCTACACCTGGCGCCGCGAGCAGTGGGTCGATCTGAGCGGAGGTCGGTTGCGGAGCGCTGGAGCCGAATCCTGGGCTGAGCCGGTGCCCCTGGAGCCGGGTGAGCGCTCCGCCCTCGAGTTGCATACACTGCTCGATCCGTATCAGTATCCGATGTGCGATTGGGCGATCGCCTATCGCTTGGCGCGCTCGAGCGATGGTTACGAATACCGGGGCGCCGAGGTTTCCGTGCCGCCGGAGATGACCGATCCGGCCGAACTGCTGTGTGCCTCAAATGCCTGGGACTGGGCGGTGACGGAACATCACTTTGAGTCCCTGGTGATCTGGATGAAGGATGCCCGGGCGCATTGGCCGACGCCCGAGACCGATCTGGGGATCCCGCTCGGCACCGTGCGAGAAGCGTTTGGATCGGGCTTCCCGGCGTTCTTCGACTTTCAGCTGGGTCGTTTCGAAGCTCTGGCCGGACGCGTCAAGGAAGCCGAGGCGCGTTTGTTGGATCTCGTCGCTCAGCCTTCCGATCCCGATCGCGCGCAGGCGCAGAGGCTCGCGGCTCTCTACCTGGAGGCTCTGCCGGACATCGCCGCCGCGGAAGCGGCTGTGGCGCCGGACCTGACGATCGGGCAAGGTGTGGCGTGGTCGCCCCTTCCTTTCCAATCGACGTCGGCCACGCGGTCCGATTGGACCCTGGCGCTCCAGGACGTCGAGCGCCTGCTCTTTCTCGATCATCAACCCGCGCAGGCCCTTGAGCGGCTGGACGGGTTCGAGCAGCCGTGCATCGATGTGCGGGCGCGTGAGCCCTTTGACTGTGCCCGACCGTTGTATCTCCAGGGCCTTGCCTCTGAATGGATAGGCGAGTCAACCTCTGCGCTGGCGGCCTACTGGTGCGTCTGGCAGATGTATCCGGATAGCCCTTATGCCGTGCTGGCTCGCCTAAAGTTGGAACCGGTCCTTGCGAGTCGGGAGCCCGCTCGTCCGTGGCAGGGCGGGAGCGGCGCCGATCAGACGGAGGAGCGCAAGCCATGAGACCTCAGCCGCCCATCCAAGACGGTCGACGGGCGCGTCGGGTCGGACTGCGACTCTGGACGGCCATCCTCTTCTTGGCGGCATGCCAGAGCGAAGCCAAACCGTCCACAGGTCCGGTCATGTCTTCTAGGGCGCCGACGCCCTCGTTCGATGGACCTTTTGCCGCCACCGAGCCGACCGTGACCACCGCGCTGGACATCACGGAGGCGGCCCCTCCGCTGCCGACGACCACCGGGACACCCACCCCAACGGCCGCCGAAAATCTTCAGGTGGACCTTGCCCAGCCCGAGGATCTGCCACTGGAACTGGTCCAGGCGGCTCACGACTTTGCGGGCCTGTATTCCGAGGTCTTCAATGCCTCTTATATGGAGACAGCGGACTTGAATGGCAATGGCCAGACCGACATCCTGGTGGCGCTGAATCACGCCACCTGTACGGCGACGTCAGGCTGGCCCTGCCTGACCGCCGTGGAATGGGATGGCTCCGCCTATGTGGTGCGGGCTGTTGTGGCACAACCTTTGGTTGGCGTCGATCCAGGCTTCCGGCCCGAACGATATGAAGGCTACCTGACGACGTCGACCTCTGACACGGGAGCTTTTCGGGTCTGGCTGAGCCTATCCGGCCATGCCGATCTGCCGGCCTCGGGCCTCTATGCCCTGGTCGGCGGCCCGGACTCAGCGTCACTCGCGGTCGAATCGTACACGCCGTTGCTACGTGCGCCGCAGGCTCTATGGGCTCTGGCCGATGGGCAAGGGCGCTCCGGGGTTCTCGCGGTGACGTGGGACACGGCGATCACCGCTCTCACGAATGCGAACACGGTTCAGTGGCTCACGGACGGCGAGTCGAACGTCGACCTCTGGTCGAAGGACTCCACGGCCCTCCTTTATGCCGGGACCTTGCCGGGCCTGGATGGCACATTTTTGCTTCAAGAGCACATTTTCACAACGCGGGCGAACGATCTTGTGGCGTACCGCGTTGAGGGGCAGGATCGGCAGCCGGTCGAGAATCCCTTGCCGGTGGACGGATCGCTCAAGGGCGTCTATCGCGGGCACAGCGTGCTCGGGCCGACCGACGTGGATAGCCTGGTGCTGTTGCGAACCGAGACCCGTTGCGCGCTGGGCAATCCCAATTTGTGCGCCCTGGACGTCGACCCGGTCATGGGCGATCAGGCCGTCGACTACATCGAGATCTACGACCGCGTGGAAGGCGCCTATGGGTTGCGGGCGCGCGTGCTGGCGGACCCCGAACAGCGGCCCGTGTATCGGTTGATGCTAGGCGACCTGGACGGCGATGGACTGGACGAAATCGTCACCAGCAATGGCATCCTCTACGAATGGGAGCACGGACAGGCCCTCTTCTCGCGGTCTCTGGAGGAAGCCGGGCAATCGCAGTGGACCTATTTCGTGGAGACGGACGGGACCGAAACGCTGCATGCGCCCCTGGCCGGTCGCATCCTGGACGTCGATGGCGATGGCCGCATGGACTTGGCCTTTCTGGTGATCGTCGTGAGGATGGTGGACTCGATGCCGGTTGAGACCACTTCGCTATTCGTCGCCACATTACGGCCGGAGCCCTCGGGGTTCCCGATAACGTCAGAGGCGCCTCGTTGAGGCGACAACCGGTTTGGCCGAACGAACGGGATGCGCGGACCCGGGACGGGTGAGTGACCCGTGGATCGTGTAAGTTGGGAACAGCCTGTCACGAAGGGAGCGATTGAGAGGTTCATGAACACATCACAACGATGGCTGATCGGAGTTCTTGTCGGAATGGTGTCTGCCTGTCAGACGCCACCCGTGTCAACCCCCACCGCGCCCATCCCGACGCACGCTTCGGTGACGGTCGTGCCGCCGACACCGACGGCACCGGCAGTCTCCTGCGCTGACCTGGATGCGGCCTGGGGTCAAGATTGGATGCGCACGATCGACGTGCTCCAGGAGCTCGAGGCGCAGTCGGTTAGCTGCGGGCCTGAGCCGCTCGCGAGCAAAACGTACGCGGCGCGCGTCAGCTATGGCGCCAGCCTGGAAGCGGCTGGCGACGTGGACGGCGCCACGACGCAGTATCAGGCCGCCTTTGCGCTCGATCCGGGACGGCAAGAGGCCTGGAGCGCGCTGCAACGACTCGGACGCCTACCCGACCCAACCGCGGCGCCGTGCGATCCCGATGGTGAGCCGTTGGCGGCGTATACGCCCCTGGATGACAGCGGCTCATATGTCACCGCTCAGGGCCGTCAGCTCCAACTCAATGGCGCGCCGTATTCGCTGCGCGGCCTCAACTACTATCCCCGCCACGCGCCCTGGCGCGACTTCCTCACATCGGCTGATCCTGCCGAAATGGCGGCCGAACTGGACCTGATCCAACAGGCCGGCTTCAACAGCCTGCGCGTGTTCCTGTGGTACGACGTGCTCTTCACGTGTGCGCCCGAAGACGCTGTCCCGGTGGCATCCACCTTCGAGCGTTTTGAAACCTTATTGGGGCTGGCACACGAGCGTGGGCTGCGAGTCATGGTCACGCTCAACGATCTGCCTGACCTCGTGTTCCGTCCGCTATACACGGACTGGCCGCGCTACGACGCGCAGACCGCGTTCATTGTGTCGCGTTATCGCGAGGAAGCCACGATCCTGGCCTGGGACCTGCGCAACGAAGGCGACCTCGACTACGGGGGGCGTTCGCCGCTGGAGGCGCGCTTCAGCTCCAGTCAGGTGCTGGACTGGCTCGCACATGTCGGCACCCTAGTCCGCGAGGCAGATCCCCATCACCTGTTGACCGCCGGTTGGTGGGGCGACCCCGTGCCGACCGAGTCGGTCGTCGATGTGCTCTCGTTCCATCACTGGAGCGATGCGACGCAGCTGCAGGGCCGGGTCGGCGATTATCTGGCGCGCTCCACCAAGCCGCTCCTGCTGCAAGAGGTGGGCTACCACAGCTGGGCCACGGCCCCTCAGGACGCACGAGATGAAACCACGCAGGCCGGGCTGCTGCAGTCGGTGACGAGCACAGCGGATTCGGCCGGTCTCGCCGGCTGGATGATCTGGGCGGCCTTCGACTTTGACCCGCCGCCTGGCCAGGCGCCTACACATGAGCACTTCTTTGGCCTATGGCACAGCGACCTGTCGCCCAAACCGGCGCTGGGCATTTTGAACGCACCCTGAGTTAGTTTAGGCTCGGTATTCTGACTGATGGACCAAGTTTTGGCTCGTATTGCCCCGATCCGGAGGCCCAATCACGCATCTTTGGATACCGATCATTTGCAGCATGCCGAGAGATCGTCGTTTCGACCTCCCGCACCGCCAACCGATCAAACGATTTCTCGCCAAGGCCAACGGACAACCATCCCGACTCGTCCTATGGTGAATGACATAGCGTTATGGCGAGTACGGGGGCGAGGCGCATCGATCGTCTCTGCGCAGCTTTGGCGGCTTCAGATAACTATCTCGTTCGGACGCGCGGTGAAGCGACGCCACGATGGCTTACTCGCGCATTAGAGGGAGAACGGTTCGGATGTCTTCAACGGTTGTACGCCTGGTTCTGGCGGCATCTCTGGCCTTGGCGACGTGGAGTTTTGATCCCAGGGACTTTCGTCAGACCCTGGCCAGTTCACGCATCGACGTGCCCTGGGAGGCTGAAGCGAGTCTGACCATCCCCGCCATCACGGTTTTGCCGAACGGCAACTTCGTCGTGACCGATCCTGCCTATGCCATCGGGCCGAATACTCAAGTCGGTGCGGTCTATCTTTTCTCGGGTGAGACCGGCGACGTGATCAGCCGCCTGACCGGAAGTCAGACAAACGATCGGGTCGGCAACACCATCACGGTTCTGGCCAACGGCAACTTCGTGATTCAAAGCGAATACTGGAAGAACGGCTCAGCCGCAAACGCGGGCGCCGTGACCTGGGCCAGCGGCGTGACAGGCGTTACCGGCACGGTCAGCGCGCTCAATAGCTTTGTGGGCACTACTCTCGGCGATGAGGTCGGCGTCAATGTGATCGGCTGTGCGAATCGTGGGGTTGTGGCGCTTGCGAACGGCAACTTTGTCATCTGCAGCCCACACTGGGATGCATCCGGTATCGCAAACGCCGGCGCCGTCACCTGGGTGGACGGTCAGGTCGGGATCACGGGAACACCGTCGATGACCAACAGCGTCGTGGGCAGCACGGCCAACGACTATGTTGGAATGGCCGTGACCGCGCTGGCGAATGGCCACGCGGCGCTCTCGACCTCGACCTGGGATAGCGGTGGTCAGATCGATGTGGGCGCCGTGACCTGGATGAATGGCACGCTGGGTCTGACCGGCACCCTCTCGACCAGCAACAGCCTCGTGGGCCTGGCCGACGGAAGCCAGATCGGAAGTAGCCTGGTGGCGTTGCCGGGTGGCGACTACCTTGTCCTTAGCCCGGGCTGGGACAACGGCGCGATCCCGAATGCAGGCGCGGTGACGCGCATGGACGGCGACCAGGCGATCACCGGCACCGTCACGACGACGAACAGCCTGACCGGCGTCGCCGCCAACCACCAGATCGGCGCGGGCGGCGTCACGTTGCTGACCAACGGCAACTATGTCGTCCAGAGCCCGTACTGGGACGACGGCGCCATCAGCGATGTGGGTGCCGTCACCTGGATGACCGGCGCGCAGCCGACCAGCGGTACCGTCACGAGCGCGAACAGCCTGGTCGGCAGTCACGCCAACGACCATGTCGGATCGTGGGTCGGTCTCACGCCGCTCACGAATGGTCACTTCGTCGTCTCGAGCTCCGAATGGGACAACGGCGCCGCTGTGGACGCGGGCGCCGTGACCTGGGCGGATGGCACGATGCCCAGCGCCGGTCCAATTTCGGCCGCCAATAGTCTGGTGGGCACGGGCGCGTCGGACCAGGTCGGCGGCCAAGTGATGGCATTGACGAACGGCCACTATGTGACCAAAGCCGTGGGGTGGAACAACGGCGCGGTGAGTGACGCGGGCGCCGTAACCTGGGGGAACGGGTGGGGCGGTACGGTCGGCGCGGTGAATGCCACCAACAGCCTGGTTGGTTCACATGCCAACGATCGAGTCGGAATCGGCCTGATCGCGCTCTCCAACGGGAACTACGCCATCGGCAGTTCGTTGTGGGACAACGGCGCAGTGGCCGATGCAGGCGCCGTCACCTGGGGGGACGGCACGCAGGGGGTGACCGGAACGATCTCGTCACTCAACAGCCTGGTGGGCTCGACCGCCGCTGACAACGTCGGTGGTGTGATCGCGTTGAGTGACGGGGCCTTTATTGTGGATAGCCCGAATTGGTCGAACGGCGCCGTCGCGCATGTCGGCGCTGTAACGTGGGCTTCAGGAACGGAGCCCATCGCGGGGCCCGTCAACGCAGCCAATAGCCTGGTGGGCACGGAGGCCATGGACCGTCTCGGGTACACCGAGGCGACCGCGCTACCGAACGGCGACTATGCCTTCCGCAACGATTGGTGGAGAGCGGTCGGCTCACCGACCTACACCGGCGCCATCACCTGGGCCCGCGGCGGTGCTCCCCTCACTGGAAGCCTTTCCGCTGCCAACAGCGTCATCGGAACCACAGCATTTGGGGGCCAAGGGTTGGCCTACGCCTATGACCCCGTGCACGAGCGTCTGATCGTGGCCCGCCGGGCGGACCACCTCATCACGTTCTTCCAGGCGAGCCAGCGTCCCCTGGCAGACGCCGGCGCGAGCCAGCAGGTGGCCAGTTCATCCACCGTCCACCTGGATGGCACCGCCAGTACGGACCCCGATCTCGAGGGGCCATTGACCTATTTCTGGACTCAACAGAGCGGCCCGACGGTCACGCTCGATGATGCGACCCTGGCGTCGCCGGGTTTCCAGGCGCCGATGGGTCCCGCGGCGTTGAGCTTCAGTCTGATCGTCACGGATGCTACAGGACTGACGAGCCTCAAGGATGTCGTCACGATTAACGTTGAAGCCGGCCCGACGGCCACCGCGACCTGGACACCGACTCCGACCGCGACGACGTCGGCCACGGCGACCGCCACAAATACCGCGACCGCTACAACCGGCGCGACCCCAGTAGCGACATCTACGCAGAGTGCGGGCTTCCACCTGCATCTCCCGGATCTTCGACGTGCGGATCCCGGCGGCACACCCTGATGAAAGGAACTGCCCGGCTCGTCGTTTGAGTTGAAATCGTGTGAGGAGGAAATCGAGGCGCCTGGGCCTGGATCAGGATACAGATGAGACGATCCTGGGCGACGGGGATGGACTCTCCACGGAGCCACCTTCGAGAGAGGGGCTGATGAATAGAGGTGAATATGAGAAGCCGATATCGTTGGGTGTGTGTGTGCGTGGCCAGTCTGGGGTTGAGCGCCTGTCAATCCAACGGACCTGCATCGACGTCGTTGGTGACGGACGCGGTTGCCGCGACAGAGCGTACCGTCTCCGTGGACCCGTCGCCAATGCCGGTGACGATGACGCCGGCGCCCCAAAGGGTCGTGCCCACGGACACGCCGGCGGCGACCGTCACCCTCGAACCGACGGCGGTTCCGCTCGCGAGCGCCGGACCTTATCTGCTCGTCACGCGGAGCGATGCGAACGGCGATTTCCTGATGGCCCTCGACATGGATGGGGTGGGGCGGCAGCGCATCGATCTTCCCGCCGGCTATGAGCTACGCCACAGCCTGGTGGCGAGCCTGTCGTCTCAGGGTCGCTTTCTGGCCCTCTATCGTGGAAGCGTTGGGGAGGTTGGGGACGCCCATGACCTGACGCTGGGGATTCTGGATCTGGCCACGGGCGAACTGGCCACCGAGATTCCGTTGCTGAGCGCCGAGTACCCCGAGGACCTGCGCGCGCGATTTGAGCAGTTGAAGCCCGCATCCGACCCCGAAGGGTTTCCACAGTCTTTTCGAGACTTCCAGTCCGTGTTGGTCTACGGAATCGAGACCCTGACCTGGTCGCCGAACGGGCGGTATCTGGCCTTCGCGGGTCAGACGGACGGTCCCACATCGGACGCCTATGTGCTCGACACGCAAACCCTGCAGCGCCGGCGCCTGTCCGACGGAGACGAACACATCGCTTACCTGCAGTGGTCCCCTGACGGGCGTCGTCTGCTCACCACCAGCACGAGCATCATCGCAATGGGTCCGACCAACCACCTGTTCTCGATTGATCTGCAGTCCGATACGAACATCGCGTTGAATGCCGACCTGACGAACATAGGCTTCTGGCTCGACGCCGAGCACGTGTGGATGGACTTCGACACCAATGGCGATTTCAGCGCGCGCGATGCCCGGATCGTGAATGCCGCCACCGGTGACGCGATCGCGGTGTGGCCGGGTCGCTTTGACCTGATCGAGCTCAACTGGCTCGGGCGTCAGGCGACGCTCATCGGCTGTCCGCTGGAGAGCTTTGCGGAAGCGGACTGCGGCCAGTTCACCGTGGACCTGACGACGGGCGCGGCCACCCGCCTCGGCCCGGTTGTCTGGGATCAAGTGTGGAGCACTCAGGAAGCACGTACCGCGGATGCATGGCAGATGACCGATCCCACAGGGAACACGTTGATCCGGACGGGCGAGCGGGTTGAACTGGTGACGGCGAGCGGCGAACGAAGGGTGGTGCCAGCTGACGCGGCCATGTGGGGCCGGATCGAGGCGTTTGCGCTTGCGCCGGATGGCCGACACCTGTTTGCGCAGCGCTACAACCGGCTGGAGAGGGTCGATCTGGAAACCGGCCTCTTGACCGTGGTCGTCGCCGATCTGGGCGATCCGCTCCGCGGTCTGACCCAGTATGACGCGCTGGCCTGGGCCACGGTGGTGCCCAGCCCATGATGGAAGCGTGGATCTGGCTGATCGAGAATCCGAAGCTCGTGGGCGTCGGTCTTTCGCTCGTTTATCTAGGCTCTGTGGGACTCTTTCTGTTTCAGGCGAACCGGCTGGTTGGACAGCGCCTGCTCGACCCTGAACGAGCCTCGAACCAGATGTGGATCGTGTTCGTACTCGGACCTCTGGGTCTCCTGATCTGGAGGTGGCTTAACCAGCACGCGCTGCAGGCTGCCAAGTCCAGCTGGGAATCCGACTCCACCGCTTCGACGGATGCTGACGCCAGGCCGATTGACCTGGCTCGTCCTGCACGCCGATCGCGCGAACATGGCCTGGTTTCTCGACATCGCGCCTGGCGACGCCTGCCACCCAGAGTATGAGAGGCCTTCGTATGGATCACGCTCGAGGGGCGCGGACGATTGTCGGAGTGCGCATCCCACGGTTGCGGATGGCGGTAATGGCGCTATGTGCCCTGGTGGTGCTGACCGCCTGTCAATCCACGCCGACAAACGACCCTGTTCCTGACCGATCGACGCCGGTACCAGCCACATCGACCCGAAAGCCTGCTTTCACGCCGATTATCGAGCCGACCGAGCCGACGGTCGCGACGCGTGTGCCGACCGTCACCGCCACGGCAAACCTGACGCCGGTCCGCATTCCCATCTCCACCTTCGACGCCACGCATAACGTCACCCGAACGCCAGCGCCGGCCGCCCAGTGCCCGGCGCCGCAAGCCAACCCGCCCGGGCTGGCTGAGGCGGTGACGCTGCTCTATGACTGGAGCGTCGAGACCTCGCAGACGGACGACGAGCGCCTGGCCGCTCAACAAACCGACATCCTGGCGCTCCTGGATGCCGGCGGGGCTAACGCGTTGGACCAGACCATCCCCCTTGAGCGTCATCAACAAGGTGTTTTCGCGCTGGGTGACCTGACAGGCGATGGCGTTGCTGAGGTGGCCACAGTGTTCGGCCCGGATCTCAACAGCAGTACCCTTCATGTCTATGGCTGCGACGCCGGGAAGTATCGGGAACTCCTGAACCTGTCGTCCTTGATGGGAGAGGGAGCACCCCGGATCGAGACGATTGCCGACACCAACGCAAACGGCGTGCCTGATCTGGTCGTCAATCAGGACAGTTGCCATTGGTGTTATGCCATGCAGGTCTTCGAATGGGACGGCCAGTCGTTTCAAAGCCTCGTGCGCCAATGGCTGCTGTACCCGGACACGAACGAACTGGAGTTTCTGGACTACGCCGAGTTGATGGGTCTGGGGCAGGGGCGCGTGGCCGACCTGGATGGAAACGGCACGCTCGAACTCATCCTGGAAGGCGGCACACCCAGCTACTCGGCCGGCATGCTGGGCGACGAGGGCCCCTGGCGTGAACAGACAATCACCTTTGCCTGGGACGGCCACTACTTCGTCTGGAACAGCCAACGATATGCGCCCGCGGTCTTTCGATATGAAGCGCTGCAGGATGCTGATGAGGCCGTCCTCCGCGGGGACGATGATGAAGCGCTTGCGCTTTATCAGGACGTGATCTTCAGCGATCAACTAGTGAGTTGGACGCCCGAGCTCTGGCAGCAGATGGTGGACGAGTCGTTCAGTTACCCAGATATC
>JAEURK010000198.1 GCA_016789175.1 Anaerolineales bacterium | reverse complement strand
GCCCGCTCGGTTTGATGCAGCAGATCACGCTGCAGATCGCCGTACCAGGCGGCGTACTCACCCATCAACGCCCGGGCGTCCAGGGTCTGCGGATCCTGCCCGGCCGCGAGCCGTTGCCCTTGCGCCGTCTCGAGCGCGATGCCACCACCCGCGACGCCCTGCAGCAACGAGCGCACCATCGCCTCGGCCATCTGCGGGCCGACGCTCAGGGCAGGGTCGCTCACGATCGACACCGCGGCCGGGCGCCCGGCCAGCACATCCGCTGAGAAACCGCCTGGCACGATCACGGCTACGCCGACGACGCGCGCCTCGACGGCGGCCCGCGCTGCAGCCTCATCGGCGAAATCCGTCGCCGTGATCCAGGCCGCCACGCTCGGGTCGACGAACATCCCGTGGATCGTGTCGCCGAGCGACTCGTCCAACGGTGAATCCGCCGGCCGTATGTCCAGGTTGACCAGCCCGACCTGCACGGCCGGCGGTGGCGCGCCGTCAGCGCTGTTCAGACCCCCGAAAGCGAAATAGATCAGGCCGATGATCAACAACGGCGCCGCCACCATCATGCCCAGCGCAAAGACGCTGCGCGTGGTCTGTATCAGATCCTTGAGTGCAATATCGATGACTTTCATGATGTTTTCCCGCGCTCAGGCCGCACCGGCATTGACGGGCGGTCTCATGCGTTACGATGCGCCCTTCGCTCCTCGCCCTCACGCCTCGTCCCGCAACGCTTTGCCTGTCAGTTTGAGAAAGACGCTCTCCAGGTTGGGCTCGCGGATGTCGACGGTCGTAATGCGCGCGCCGGCCTGGGTCGCGAGTTCGAACAGGCGCGGCAACAGGGCGTTGCTGTCGTCGACCAGGGCCGTGACCCGTCCGTCGACGACGTCGAGGTGCGAGAGGCCGGGGAGCGACCGCCAGGCCGGCAGGATCCGCTCGGCTTCGATGTTCAGGGTCAGGTCGATCCGGGCCAGGCCGCCCGACTGGGCGATCAACTCGGCGTGGGTGCCGTAGGCGATCACGCGCCCCTGATCCATGATGGCGATATGGGCCGACAACTCGGCCGCCTCTTCCATGTAGTGCGTGGTGTACAGCACCGTGGCGCCGGCCTGGTTGAGGGCTTTGACGTGATCGAGGATGTGCCGCCGCGATTGCGGGTCGATGCCGACCGTGGGCTCATCCATGATCACGACAGCCGGCGCGTGCAGGAGCGCGGCGCCGATGTTGACCCGCCGTTTCATGCCACCCGAATACGTGCCAACCCGGTCGCGCTGCCGGCCGTTGAGCCCAATCGTCTCGAGCACGGCGTCGACCCGCGCCGTCAGCGCCGCGCCGCGCAGGCCGTACATCTTGCCCCAGAAGATCAGGTTCTCGCGCGCGGTCAGGTCCGGATACAACGCGATGTCCTGCGGCACGACGCCCAGACAGGCCTTAGCGGCCTGCGGCTCAGTCCGGATCGAGTGGCCGAGGATCTCGGCCCTTCCGCCGTCGGGCTCGATCAGGCCCGAGAGCATCGAGATCGTCGTGCTCTTCCCGGCGCCGTTCGGCCCCAGCAGGCTGAGCACCTCGCCCTGTCGGGCGACGAGGCTGAGCCCGGCCACCGCCTGTACTTTTCCGAAACTCTTATGAAGGTCCTGGACCTCGATTGCGTTCACAGCGACTCCTGTTAGTGCATACGCGCCCGTCAGGCGCTCGGTCTTGATAGAGTGGCCAAACCGTTGAGTGCCACTCGCTTAGTTCAGCAGCAACCCCAGCACCGGCAGGGCCAGCAGCACGGCGCAGGTGATCCCGAGCGCCCAGGTCAGCCAGGGCCGTGGATGGTTGACCCAGACGTACAGAGTCACCGACAGCAGCAGACTCTGGAGCAGAACCTCGGGCAGGCCGCGCAGGTGGGTGGCCAGCGGCAACTGGGTATAGATCAGGCCCTCGATCGAGCCCGGGGTCGGCCCAAAGGTGTTCAGAATCCCGACCGCGACCAGCACAAACCAGAGGGTCAACCAGCCTCGGCGCGCCTGCAGCGTGGGTTGACGCAGTAGGTAGATCACCAGCCCGAAAAGCGCTCCCCGCACGGGCTGAAACAATGGCCCGGCCATCACCCACCGGTCGTCGATGGCGCGCATATAGGCGCCCAGCCCGGGCTGCGCGAACAGTCCGGCATAGTCGAACAGGGTCGACGCCAGGAGGCCTATGACGAAGTAGGTCACGGTATGGGTTACCGCCGCTTTGGCGACGATGACCGGCAGGTCGTAAGGTGTGCGCGACATGGCTGGTTCCTTTGAGTCTGTTCCGAGCGCCGCGCCAAAGGCGCCGCGTTTGTGCGATCACGATACGGCCGGTCCTTGCCCTCGCCCAGTGTGCCTTCGGGAAGATAGGACAATGGACACTCGGACAATGTCCTTTCGCACAATGGCGCGGACCCCGGCTTCGCGTCACAATGCGGTTATGGCCACCTCTTCCACGTCGTCAACGCCCCCCAGCGCCCAGGGCGAGCGGGCCTTCTTCGTCTTCCTGACCCTGGTCTTCGTCGGGGCATACGCCCTGGCGGTTGTGACCAAACCCGATCTGCGCACACCGTTGCGCCTGATCCCGCTCACGGCGGTGCTCGGGCTGCATCTGGCCCTGCACTGGGCCGTGTTCTTCGGGAAGCTGCGGCCCAGCCTGAATTGGATTTATGTGTTGACGCAGGGGCTGCTGGCCTTCGCGGTCGCGGTCCTGGCCGGGGACATCGGCCTGTACTTCGGGGTGTTCATGGCCCTGGTGGGCGAGGTGGTCGGGATCTTTCGCGGGAAGCTGCTCCAGGCGATCGCCGCCGCCGCGTATCTGATCGCCCTGGCTCTGGTCGCCTATGGCCTGAGTTTCGGCTGGAGCGAACTTACCTGGTGGGCTGTCTCAAGCCTGCCGATGACACTCTTCGTCGTCATCTACGTCACCCTCTACAGTCGGCAGGCTGAAGCCCGCGAACGCGCGCAGTTGTTGGCCGGCGAGCTCGAGGCGGCAAACCGGCAGCTGAGCGACTATGCCGCGCGCGTCGAAGATCTGACGATCGCGGCCGAGCGTCAGCGCATCGCGCGCGAGCTGCATGACACCCTCTCACAAGGGCTGGCCGGCCTGATCCTGCAACTTGAGGCCGTCGACGCGCATTTGGGCAGCCAGCGGGTCGAAAAGGCCAAGGCCATCGTCGGCGATGCAATGACCCAGGCCCGCGTCACACTGGCTGATGCGCGCAGCGCGATCGACGACTTGCGCGGGGCGCCGCCCGATGATCCCGAGTCCGCGATTTGTCGCGAGGTTGCACGCTTCTCCGAGGCGACCGGCATTGCGGCGGAGTGCCGGATCGATCCGGATCTCGGCTCGATCGAAGGCGTCTCCGAGACTGCGCTACGGATCGTAACGGAGGCCCTGACCAATGCGGCCCGCCACGCCCAGGCCCACCAGGTGACGGTGACGGCCGCCCGCCAGGCCGGCGCCCTGCAGATGACGATCACGGATGATGGATGCGGCTTCGATCCGACGACGGTGCCGACCGGCCACTATGGCCTGCTTGGTATGCGCGAGCGGGCCCGTCTGGTCGGCGGTGAGGTGGCGTTGAGCAGCCGACCCGGCGCCGGCACGACTGTGACGGCCCGGCTACCGCTGGAGGCGTGCTGAGATGCCACCCATCCGCATCCTGATCGTCGACGACCACCTGATCGTGCGCCAGGGTTTGCGCCTGATCCTGGAGACCGAGGACGATCTGGTGCTGGTCGGCGAGGCATCCGACGGGGCGGAGGCGCTGGCGCGGTGCGCCGAGTTGCGGCCCGACGTGGTGCTGATGGATCTGCGCATGCCCGGACTGGACGGCCTGACCGCGATCGAGCGTTTGCGCGTCGCGCAGCCCGAGATCGCGGTCGTGATCCTGACGACCTACAACGAAGATGCCCTGATGCTTCGCGGTCTACGCTCGGGCGCGCGCGGCTACCTGCTCAAGGACACCGATCGCGTCGCGCTCTTCGACACGATCCGGGCCGCGGCGCGGGGTGAGACTCTGTTGCGACCCGAAATCATGGCGCGTGTTCTGGCGCAGGCCGGATCGAGTTCAACCGCCAAAGACACGCCCGACACCGTGGCCCTCACCGACCGTGAACGCGAGGTGTTGGCGGCCGTGGCGCGCGGCGAGCGCAGCAAGGAGATCGCGCTCCGCCTTGGCATCAGCGAGCGCACGGTCAAGGCGCATCTGGCCAGCATCTACGGCAAGCTTGGCGTCGACTCGCGCGCCGGCGCCATCGCCGCGGCCGCCCAGCGCGGGCTGTTGCCGGGGAACGCAGCCCCCTGACCGGCACGGGAAGGGTCGGTACCCCAGTTGTGCCGGGCCTCGCGGGTGGAAGCCATGCCCGGATCGACGACGGCCTGGACAGGTGGATGGAACCCGCCGCGATCCCAGCCTGACGGTGATGCGCTTTGCTATCGAGATAGAAGTGAGAGGACAACCGCGGCCACAAAGACCGCAATGAACGCCAGGATCATCCAACCCAGGGTGGCTGAGTAGTTCTTTGGGTCGATCTGATTGTCGCGATCCATCTTTCGGATCAAAGGGAATAGCCTCCAATAGAAGGCCGCGATCGAGATCACCAGCGCGAGGCCGGAATAGAACAGAGTCTGCTCCTGGGCAGTGAAGAGAATCACAATCAGGAGCAGGATGAAAATGAGTTTTGTCCCGGCAACCCAATTGACCAGATACTTGACCAGGTCATGGACGTGAGGGTCTTGCTTCGATGTTTCCCAGGCCTTGAAGACGCCAATACCGTTGGCGTATTTTGAGCCCGGGAAGAAGTACAGCGTAACGACATTGGCGGCTTCGAGGATCAAGAAGCCAATCGCAACGATCCCTATGGCATTCATTTGAGACTGATCTTTAAGGTGTAAGCGTGTTCGCAAGGTTTTTCGGCTGGCGACGTGATATGCAGCCCGGCTTCATCCTGCCGCCAGGCGATGATGGCCTGGCTGCCCAGCAGTTCGATCTGGGCGATCTTCTCGGCCTGAACGGACGATCCGCTTCCCAGCGACTTGCACAACCACTCGCCTTCCGCCCAGCCCAGGGCAATCGCGTATAGGGTTCCGTCTTTGGTGGTGTAACGGATATCCGCGGAGGTGTAGAGGGCTTGTTCTTTTTCCTTGAAGCCTTCTGGGATGGGGGTGTCGCCCTCACCAAAGGTCTCCCAGGGCCGAGTGCCGTAGATCGCCTCGCCATTGACGTTCAGCCAGGCGCCGATCCCCCGCAGCAAGGCTGCCGCGCCCACGGGGATCGTGCCATCGGCCCGCGGGCCAACATTCATCAACAGACAGCCGTTCTTGCTGACGATGTCCACCAGATCGTGCACCATGCCACTCACCGGTTTGAAATCGTCATCTTCGATGAAACACCAGGAACGGTAGCTGACGGAAGTATCGGTCTGCCAGAAGTGGGGGTTGATACCGGGTAGTTTGCCTCGCTCCACGTCGTAGACTGCGGTTTCGGGCGGGAAGGCCTCGTTTTTGTAGTTAATCGCCACGCCCTTATTCCATTCGGCGGCCCGGTTGTAATAATAGGTGGCGAATTTCTGGATATAGGGCTTAAAGATGGTCTGCTCGATCCACCAGTCAAACCAGAAGACCTGCGGCTGGTATTTGTCCACCAGTTCGGCGCAGCGTGCCAGCCAGTCATCGAGGAAGGCTGCGTCGGGACGCGGCGTCCAGTCGAGTCTTTTCCAGGCTTCGCTGTTGAGTTCGGCGGATGCCGGAACCGCTGGGCCGTAGAAGTCCTGGTAGCCCTCGTCCTGTACATCAGATGGGAATGCCCGCCCGCCATCCAGGAACCACCAGTGTTCGGCGCGATGGCTCGAAAGGCCGAAGACCAACCCGGCCTGGCGTACCGCCGCGGCCAACTCGCCGATCACGTCGCGCTTTGGGCCCATCTCGGCCGCGTTCCATTTCGAGAGTTCGGTGGCATACATCGGGAAGCCGTCGTGATGTTCGGCCACCGGCACGATATATTTGGCGCCCGCTTCTTTGAAAATCGCCACCCATTCAGCGGCGTCGAACTTCTCCGCCTTGAACATCGGAATGAAATCCTTGTAGCCAAATCGATCCTGCGGGCCGTAGGTTTCGACGTGGTGTTCGTATTCCTGGGTGCCTTCCCTGTACATGTTGCGCGGGTACCACTCGTTGCCAAAGGCGGGCACGCAGTACGGCCCCCAGTGGATGAAAATGCCAAACTTGGCATCCTGGTACCACTTCGGGACAGAATAACCTTTGAGCGAATCCCAGGTTGCTTCAAACGGCCCCTGGGCAGTGACGGCCTCGACAGTTTGCAAAACGCTGGTTTTCGACATATCCAATTCCTTTACCTTCCAACCAATCTCCAGGTCCGCACCCAGTCTACGCGCATGGTGGATTGCTGTCAGCATGAGCGATTCCACACTGGGCGGCCCCGCCCAGATGAAGACCTCGGTCTCGAAGAACAGGTACAAGTGTAGTCGGCGCACAGCCCGCTCTGTCGCAACCGAGGGCAGGCATTGAGCGCGCGTTGCGGCGCGGCCGCAGGCGTGCTGATCCCGGTGGCCTCGCCGGCCCGCATGATGAAAGAGCACGAGCGCGACCAGGGTCTCGGTTAAAGCGAAACGCGCGCAAAGGCGCGCGTCTCATCGAACCTGTGGGTCTTGTGTCTCAGGCGCCGGCTGTGGCCAGGGTCGGGCGGAACTTGTACCCATAGACCAGCATGCCGCGCTCGTCACCGTCTTCACGCAGTTTGCGCGTGACCATCTCGACGCGTTGCCCAATCTTGACTTCCGCGAGCTCGACGTCCGTCAGCTGCGAGGTCAGGATGGGGCCTTCGTCGAGCTTGACCAGGGCGACGGCGTAGGGAGCATTGGCCTCGAAACCCTCCGGCGGATCGTGCACGATCGTGTAGGAGTAAACCTCGCCTTTGCCCGAGAAGACATAAGGAGTCTTGGCCTCACCCGAGCACGACGGGCACACATCCCGAGGGGGGAAGATCTTGGCATCGCAGTGCGGGCAAACCTCGCCCACCAAACCGTAACGCTGCTGGCGCAGGCGCCAGTGTCGTGAGATTTCCATAATGATGTACCAGCCACCTTTCGATCCTTGAATGCCAGGCTAAGCTACCACTCTCGACCTCTCACAAGCTATCAGTGGGCCCTCAAAGCCCATTGAGTCGGCGGCATACACGAAAATGGCCGAAAGGCAGTAACGGCCTCCGGTCATTTCGTCGCCTCTTCGTACGGGCTCCCATCTGCGGTGATGGCACGAAAAAGCGCGAGCGCCTTAAGGCACCCGCGCTTTCGATTGGATCCAGATACGCCCGGTTTGTGACTCGTGTTGTCATAACCTCAACATCGCGACAGCGCGATGGGGGTCAGGCCGTCTGCAGGATGTGGGTGACGATATTGGCGCCGATCCCGCCGATGCACTGAGCCATGCCGACCCGGGCGTTCGGCACCTGGCTGGCGCCGGCCTCGCCGCGCACTTGCAGCGCCACCTCGGCGACCTGGTACACGCCCGTCGCGCCGATCGGGTTGCCGCGGGCCTTCAAACCGCCAAAGGTCTGGATCGGGATGCGCCGATCTCGTCCGATCTGCCCTTCAACGGCCAGCCGCCACCCCTGACCCCGCTCGGCAAAGCCGGCGGCCTCCAGGCTCAGCGCCGCAAAAACGGTGTAGGCGTCAAACAACTCGAAGAGATCGATCTCGTCCGGGCCGAGGTTGGCCGTCTTGTAGGCCCGGCCGGCCGACAGTTGCGCGGCGTCAAAGCCGAGCAGATCGGGTCGATCGTGCAGCGCCAGCGTATCCGTGGCCTGGGCCGAGGCAACCACCCGCACCGCGGTCGGCCGGGAGGTCAGCACGATCGCCGCCGCGCCGTCGCATTCGGGCGCCACATCCATCATCGAGATCGGGTCCGCCACGGCGCCCGCGCGCGCGTAGGCGTCGCGGGTTATCGTATTGCGAAACATGGCGTTCGGGTTGGCCTTCGCATTCGCGTGCGCATTGATGGCGAAGTCCGCAAAGACATCGTGCTCTAGACCATATGTGTGCAGGTAGCGTTGCATGAGCAGGCCTGCCAGCGCAGCCGGCGTTGCACCCTGCACGCTCTCGAAATCCGAGTCGCCGGCCGTGGCCGTGGCGGCGTTCACACGCCCGCCGATGGTGTCGGTCGTCTTCTCGACCCCGACCACCAGGGCGGTCTCGACCTGGCCCGAGGCCACGGCGATGTAGGCTTGCCGGATGGCCGCGCCGCCGGACGCGCCAGCAGCCTCGACGTTGACCGCCTCGATTCCACGTAGGCCGGCGAAATCGGCGATGAGCACGCCCAGGTGCGCTTGACCGCTGAGCTGGCCGGCGAGCGCATTCGCCGCGAACAGGGCTTCCGCCGGCGCACGGCCGCCCAGCAGACGCTCGGTGTCGTTTGCGGCAGCTTCGAGCGCCGCGAACGCCAGCTCGCGCAATGAGCGTTCCCAATGTTCGCCCGCCGGGGTGATCCCGACGCCGGCGATGTAGACCTCTGACATGATCTTTTCCTCGGTCCGCGAGCTCGTATCGTTACGGCGCTTGCGCCAGGTTCTCGGCCAGTTGACGTGCCAGCGCTTCGGCCACCGCATCGGTCGGTCCGCTGACGGCGATGGCGGCGGATTCGCTTGCCACGGGCCGCGACGTGACCTGCACGCTGCCGACATACCGCCCGACGCGGAAGTTGATCTCGATCACGGCCGACTGGCCGTTGGGGTTTTGGCCGGGTGGCGTGATGGCCGCCCATTTGCGGGCCGAGTCGCCGATCGTGGGCCCGGGTTTGATCTCGGACGTCGATGACAGACCGGCCATCGCGGCCAGACCGGTCGCCGCGCCCTGGTCGGTCGAATAAGCCGAGACCTGTTGAAACAGCAGAACGCCCGCGGTCTGGGTCTCTTCTTCCTGCGTGATGCCCTTGACCCAGTACGACTGATAGCCGATCAGGCGCCCGGCCTGGTCGAGCACGGGTCGGGCGGCTGCGCTGAAGTCGGCGTTGGTGGTGAACGAGGGGAGCTGGGTGGTGTTGATCAGCCAGCGGTCCCCGAATTGCCGATCGGCCTCGGCCAGTTGCGCCGGGCTCAGCAAGAGCGGGCGCACGTCCGGCGGCGCCGCCTGAAACAGGCCGGGGCTCACCAGTTCGGGCGGCGTGGCGTTGGCCTTCATGGTTTCGGCCATAGCGCTCGCATTGCCGAGGGCCCGGGCAGCATCCGGCACACCGGCAGCACTGCCCAGGATCGAGACCGAGCCGATCGCGTTGCGCACGCGGAAGTCGACCCGAAACAGGCCTTGCTGCAGCGTGGGATCCGGGTCGGTATAGCGCCAGATCTGAGTGGCGTCGGCGCCTTGAACCGACCCGGTCTGCAAGGACCACCCCTCGCCCAGGTTCTCGGCGGACAGCGCGGTCTGGGCGTTCTCGGCCGTGTCGAACAACAGCACGCGTACGCCCATTTCGGTCAGATCCGGGTTGTCTGCCGCAGCCGTGTAACTGGCCGTGTAAAGGCTGTGCAGCCCGGGGACATTCAGGGTCGCCGTCGTGACGTCCGTAGCCGTCAACTGAGTGACATCCAGCGTTGTCTGATCGAGCAACGACCAATCGGCGCCCACGTCGGTTGGGCGCAGGCGGTAATCCCAGACGTCGCCGGTGAGCCGATCGGATTTAGGGAGGGCGTTGGCGAGCGCCAGGCCTCCGGCGATCAACAGGCCGAGGACGACCAGCGCGATGACGATGGTGCGTGAACGGGACATAGGGTTACTTCAGGACGAGTTTCTCGCGCAGCCGCGCGTACACGGCGTAATCGATGACGGTGCGGCGGGCGATGTAATCGCGGGTCTTGGGCGCGCGGGCCTGGCGCTCGCGCACGCGGTCGGTCACGCGCAGTCCGAAGGCGTCCGAGCCGGCGCCCGAGCCGAACGACACTAAAAGGATGCGGTTGCCGGGCTCCGCGACGTCGAGGACGGCGCTCAACCCGATCATGGCACAGCCGGCGTAGGTATTGCCGATCTCGCCGACCAACAGGCCGGTTTTGATCTGCGCGTCGGTGAAGCCGCACAGCTTGGCCGCGCGCTGCGGGAACTTGAGATTGGGCTGGTGCAGGACCACGTAGTCGAAGTCCGCGGGCTTGGCGCCCGCCAGCTCCATGTACGTCTGAGCCGCACCGGTGACGTGCTTGAAGTAGGCCGGCTCGCCCGTGAAGCGTTGCCCATGCTCGGGATATTTCGCGTGTTGCCGGCGCCAGAAGTCCGGTGTGTCAGTCACGAACGAGTACGAGCCCTCGATCACGGCCAACGCGTCCTCGGCCGGCCCGAGCAGGTAGGCCGCACCGCCGGCGCCGGCCGTGTACTCGAGCGCATCGCCAGGGCGGCCCTGGGCCGTGTCCATGCCGATCGCCAAAGCGTAATCGGCCATGCCCGAACCAACCAGGCCGATCGCGGCCTGCATCGCCTCGGTGCCGGCCTTGCACGCGAACTGCCAATCGGCGGCCAGCGTGTGCGGCACGATACCCAACGCCTCGGCCACCAGGGTCGAAGTCGGCTTGACGGCATAGGGATGGCTCTCGCTGCCGACCCACACCGCGCGGATGCGGGTCGGGTCGAGGTCGGCGCGGCTGAGCGCGTTGCGCGCGGCCTCGATCGACATCGTGGCCACATCCTCATCCGGGCCGGGCACCGCCTTCTCCTTGATCGGCAGAGCGCCGTCGCCGCCGGTCCACACCCGGGCAACTTCGCTGGCCGGCAACCGGAAGCGCGGCACATAGGCGCCATAGCCGGCGATGCCGACCGGGCGCGAGGGTTTCATCAGCTGACGAGCGAGCTCTTCTGCCATAGCGTTTTACGTCGAGTGAAGCCGTTGACGCGGCGCCACCTAAAAAGGAGACGGCGGTGTTGCCGCCGTCTCCACCAAAAGCACGCGTGATTCTACCACCCAGGGCCCCTCAGAAGCTGTCAGAGAGGCGTCAAACCGGCCGGCTCCGGGCCGGATCTCAAGGGGTCGCGGTTTCGGTCAGCATTTGCTGGATCTGGGTCCAATCGGTCGACGAGAAGATCGCGGCGCCGAAGATCATGAACAGGATCAGCCCGGCGCACAACCCCAGGGCCAACAGCGCCAGCGAGCCGTAATTGAGCGCCAGACCCGTGATCGCCATCCAACGCGAACCGGCTTCCGGGCTGCCGGGGCCGGTCTGGCCCAGGCCCATGTGCCCGGTGACGATGCCGACGACCGTGGCGATCAGGCCAATCAAACCGGTGCACAGGTTCGAACCTGGCAGGACGAAGCCGACCAGGCATCCGCCCAGCCACCCGATAAGCCAGGTGACGCCGCCGGACAGCAGACTGATCAGCGCCATCTGGTTCGTCCCGCCCCCCGAGGAAGAATAGTTCGCGGGCGGGGTGCTTGATGGAATGTTCATGAGTCCTCCGGAATGATCAAAATCGGTGTGAGCCCAGGCCTGGGCCGGGCCTCCATCGACGATGGACGAAGCAAGGCCCGTTCAAGGAACCGGCGTAGCTGAGATCAGCTGCGACCAATCCGCACTCGAGAAGATCGCGGCGCCGAAGATCAAAAATAAAACCGTCAAGGCACACAGACCGAGCACCAACAAGGCCAGTGACACATAGTTCAATACCAACCCCGTGATGGCCATCCAACGCGAGTCGGCTTCCGGGCTGCCGGGGCGCGTCTGGCTGAGGCCCTGGTGTCCGGTGTAGATCCCGACGATCGTGGTGATCAAGCCGATCAAGCCGGTGCACAGGTTGGCGCCGGGCAGGAACCACCCAAGGAACCAACCCCCGCACCAGCCCACGACCCAGGTGACACCGCCGGCGAGCAGGCTGGCCAGGGCCATGTCGTTGGTGGTGCCGGAAGATGCGGCTGCGGGAGGTGTTCCGGTCGGCATGCGCATGATACTCTCCTTATGATGTCGCGTGTTCGACGGCGCCGACCCGCTGTGTCAGCTTTCCCAAAAGCGGCAGGGGGCGGTAGGGCGGCATCCGATCGCTCGACCAGGGTGCTGGGGGAGGCATGGTCAGCGCGCACAGCCCCAGGAGGGTTCGATCGTAGTTAACGCGCCACCCGGCAAAATCCAACCAGGCCTGATCGCGATCGGCTTTGAGCGGCACCCCGGCGGTAGCGAGACGGGCGCAGGCCTCGTCGAACTCAGCTCGCGTGATACTGATCGGGTCGGCCGGGAAGTGCGGGTCTTCGGGGTAAGGGATCCGATAAAGGTCGCAGATGTGGCGCAGGGCCAGGTAGCCGGCGCGGATACAGAGCGCCGGGTTCGCGGCGCGCGGGTAATCGAGGGTCGACAGATAGAGCGCGGCCCCGTCAAGCACGGCGCCGGCGGCTGTCAGCCAGTGGTGATGCGGTTGTGACGATCGGAAAAACGACAACATGGCCAAGGACGTGTGGGTCTCGTCGGTCTGCGCGAACCACACCTCCCAATCCGCCCAAAGCTCCTGCAGGTGATCCATCCGGCCGAGAGGAAAGGCCAGCTCGTACATGTACACGGCCGAGGGCGGTGTGCCCGCCCGCGTCTCGAGCAGCCGCACGAGCGTCTCACGTTGCGAAAAGGCGTTGTAGATCGTGGGCAGGTACGCGATTAGGAGCGCGATGATCACCAGGCCCGAGCCGGCCTCGAAATAAGCCAGGATCGTGGAGAGGGGCGTCGGCGGCGCTTTGACGCCGAGCGTCATCAGCGACGAGCCGCTCAGCACGAAAGCGTCATACAGGCTCCCGACCCCCACAGCCCAGAACATCAGCGTGAAGCCGAACGCCACCAACGTGACCAGGACCGGCACGAAGGCCAACAGCGACCAGGGCCCATAGGCGGACATGAGTTGATCGCGTTGCTCGTAGGTCGGCAGGCGTTGGATGATCAGATCAAACCAGCGCCGCAGGAAGCGAAACGTGAAGGCAGCCAGGGGATCAAGCAGCCCGCGCGGGATGACGAAGACCCGCACGGCCGAGCGGAAGGCCAGGGCAACGCACGCCGCTCCCAGGGAAAAGGCAAGCAACTTGAGGCTGAGCGCGATGAGCGTGGGCACGCCCCGCATTCTAGCGGATTTGTCTTCAGGAATGGCGACCCCGGCCGGCCGATGCGCACGCTCAGGTCGTAAGGCACGGACTCTGGCCGCGGATTTCACCGATGACGCGGGTTGGCTCAGCCTCCCGCGATCGGTATCAGGCGCCGGCCCGGGCCACTGAAGTCGACCATCGGCGCCATTCCGCGGCGAATCCACACGGACAGGCCTGTTTGCCACGGGATCCGTTAGCCGGCCTGGCCGATCGTGCTCCCGAACACCCGAAAGAAGAGATCGACTGCCAACGGGTCGAAGTGGCGACTCCGTTGCTCACGGATGTAGGCCAGGGACCGCTCGGCTGACCAGGCCGACCGATAGGGCCGATCGGAGGTCAGCGCATCCCATACGTCAACCACCGCAAACAGGCGTGCCGAAAACGGGATCTGATCGCCCTGCAGCCCGTTGGGATAGCCGGTGCCATCCCACTTTTCATGATGGCTGAAGGGGATCTCGAGCGCCGGCCGTAAGTAGGCGATCGGCGCAAGCATGTTATAGGCGTGAAGCGGGTGCTGCCGCATGATGGCCAACTCGTCGGCAGTCAACGGCCCCGGCTTGAGCAGGATCGAATCGGGCACGCCCATCTTTCCGATGTCGTGCAGCAGCGCGCCGCGGCGCACGTGCGCGATATCCTCCTCGGGCAGGCCCGCCGCTTTCGCCAGGCGCAAGGTCATGTCCGTAACACGCAAGGAATGGCCTTCGGTCTCGCGATCGCGCAGGTCAAGCGCCCGCGACCAACCCTCGATGGTCTGTTCGTAGGCCTGAGCCAGATTGTGCGCGTCGCGTTGGGATTGTTCCGTCAGTGTGGCGCGTTTGATGGCGCTCGCGGCCATGTCGGCGACCGCGGCGATCAGTTTCGCATCGTGTTCGGAGAAGGCGTCGCTTCGTCCGACCCAGAGCGCGCCGATCCGCTCTTCTTGCGCGATCAGCGGCGCACAGACCACGGCCGAGATCGATCGCGGCAACTGTGCCAGAGCGAGTTCCGGGGCGTCGACGGCGGCATTGTTGAGATACAGCTCACCAGTCAGGATGACCTGCCCGCTGATCCCCTCTCCGGTCGCGAAACGCCGATCGATGGCGGGCGTGAAGCGGCCGACCGCCGACTCCACAACCGTCTCGTAACTGGTCGTATCGCGCATGGCAAAGGCGGCGCCGTCGGCGTTCAGCAACTCGGCCAACGTGCCAAGGATAACGGCCATCATCTCGGACCGGGACTGAGCCTTGCGCAACTCGGATGAGATCTCGGTTACGGCTTCCAGCTCGGCCAGGCGATGCGCCAGCGCCGCCTCTGATTTCTTGCGTTCGGTGATGTCCTCTTTGATCGCCACAAAGTGTGCCACACGGCCGGATTCGTCCAGCACGGGCGAGATTGAGGCCGATTCCCAGTACAGCGTGCCGTCTTTCTTCCGGTTGTGAAACTCGCCACGCCAGGTGCCGCCCTGTAGGATGGTCGCCCACAGCTGTCGGTATTCCTCAGGCGAAGTCTCGTCCGACTTCAACAGCCGCGGGTTGTGGCCAGCCGCTTCTTCGCGGCTGTACCCGCTGACCTGCGTGAATTTCGGGTTGACGTACTCGATCTTGCCGGTCGTGTCGGTGATGATGATCGAGACCGGGCTCTGCTCAACGGCGTGCGACAGGGTGCGCAGGTCCTCTTCGGCCCGTCTGCGCTCGGTGATGTCCTGCAGGGTGCCGAACAGTCGGAGCAGCTTCCCCGACGCATCCAGGGTCGCGTTCCATTGTCCGAAGATGTAGCGCTGGCTGCCGTCGGATCGGATCAGGCGGTATTCGACGCTCGCGGCTTCCTGGCCGCGCAGGGCTTGGGCCGCGCATTCTTCGACGCGACGGCGATCGTCCGGATGGACACTTTCCAGGAACGTTACGAAGTCGATGCCGTCGGTCGGCTCAGGCAGGCCGATGATCCGCTGGGTCTCCTCCGATCCGACCATGCGGTTGGTCTCCAGGTCATGTTCCCAGTGGCCGATATGCGCCAGTTGCTGGGCCTGGGCCAGCTCCGTCTCACTGGCCCGCAGATCGCGGATCGTCAGGAGGGTTGTCAGCGAGTCGGCCATCCGGCGACCGATCTCCTGGAGCAGCCGGGCCTCCAGCGGCGTCCACTGCCGGGCGTGCGAGCATTGATGCAGGCCGAATGACCAGGGTTTGCCGATCCGTGGGTGGAGCGCCTGAACGAGGAATGACTTGACTCCGAAGCCATGCTCGGCCTCCGGGGGGACCGGGCGTTCGGTCCCGGGGCCGAACATCAGCGGGCCATCGGTGGCAATGGTTAACCGAAAGACTTCGGCGCCATTGGAGCTGAGCGGCATGGGCACGCCCACCGGAAGCACGCCGGGAAACTCGGGCCGGGTGCGCTCCATCGGGACCATCCAGGTCGGCGAGTCGGGATC
>JAEURK010000163.1 GCA_016789175.1 Anaerolineales bacterium | reverse complement strand
TCGCTCGGCACCTCGATGTCGGCTCATCGCATCCTGGGGCTGTACAAGGTCCCAAGGGTTGGGCTGTTCGCCCATTAAAGCGGTACGTGAGCTGGGTTCAGACCGTCGTGAGACAGGTCGGTCTCTATCCACTGTAGGCGTAGGGGATTTGAGGGAGCCTGTCCTTAGTACGAGAGGACCGGGATGGACGAACCTCTGGTGTGCGGGTTGTCGTGCCAACGGCATAGCCCGGTAGCTACGTTCGGTCGAGATAACCGCTGAATGCATCTAAGTGGGAAACTCGTCCCAAGATTAGATCCCCCATGGCAAAAGCCAGTAAGGCCGCAGGTAGACCACCTGCTATATAGGCACCACATGTAAGCGCTGCAAGGCGTGAGTGAAGGTGTCCTAATCGGCCGAGGGCTTAGTCCATTGTGCGTGGTGCGGAGAAATTGAAGGTTCACAGTTACCGTCGCAAGACGATATTCAGTTGTCGGCTGGCAATAGCCAGCTCTTAAAATCGATAAACTCTCTTGGTGATTTGTGCGTCGAGGGTACACCCGGTCCCATCCCGAACCCGGAAGTTAAGCTCGACAGCGCTGATGATACTTGGTGGGAGACTGCCTGGGAAAGTAGGTCGTCGCCAAGGGGTTTTAACCGCTCTTTTGAGCGGCCCGCTCTTCGGAGCGACACACTCTTCGGAGTGTACAGAGCAGGCCCAACGTGAGTTGGGCCTGCTCTGTTTTAAGGCGCCGGTAGCGCTTACAGGTCGAGCCGATAGACGCACACGTCGTGCAGGATCCGCAATCCGGCAGCACCGTAGACACCCAGCGCGGCTTCACGCTGCCGGTCAGTCTCTACATAGATGTGTTCGGCGCCCGCGTCTGCCAGCCGCGCACAACAGGCCTCGAGGAGCCCCCGGCCCAGTCCCAGCCCGCGCTGCCCCGCCGCCACGCCCAGCGGCTCGATCTGGCCGCTGGGGAGGCCTCCAAAGCCCGCCGGGTCGAACCACCCGATGCAGAACCCGGCCAGCGACCCATCCGGCGCTTCGATGACCAGGTCGAGCTCCGGGCGGTACTGCGCCCGCGCCAGCGTGCGCTCACGCCAGCCCACGGTCATGCTCGTGCTTTGAAAGACCGCGCGATGAAGCGCAACGTAGGCTCCGGCTTCGGCCCGGCCGCCCAGCGCACGCAGCCGATAACCCGGCGGCAGGCTGCGCTCCCAGACGGGGCCTCTGGCCGGCCGCGTGAGCAGCACTTTCGACCAAGGATCGACCGGCACCTGGGCCTGATCGGCAAAGCCCTGCGCCTCGAGTGCAGCCCGCCGTTCGCTCTGCTCCGCCGGCACAGACACAAACCAGCACGGCCGGCCGTAATCGGGATCATCGGCCAAGGCCCGCGCCCGCGCCACAGCCCACGTCAGCGCCTCCGAGTACAAAGCGGCGTCGGCGGCAGGGTGGAGGGCCACGTCGATCGCCCAAAATGGCGCCTGCAGCACGGCCCAGGCCAGCAGCTGCCCGTCGGCGCCGCGCCAAAGCCGCAGGTTCTCGGCCCGATCGAGCGCCCATGAACTCAAGCGATAAGGCAGATCGATCAGGTGGAGATGTTGCTCCGGCGCGCAATGCGCCAGAGCCTGCATAAGTTCAAGGTCGGGGTTGGCCCCAACCGGTTGAGATGAAGCGTGCATGGAGCTCTCCTGTTAGATAACGCCTAGTTTAAACCCGTTCGATCCGCGGCCCGGGACAAACGCGTCAGGTTTCCGGGCGGAGCAACCAGGTTGCGATGACCGCGTCCGCGCAGCGGACACGGCCGTGAACGAATCCGCCCCGCGCGACGTTAAGGGTGTAGAGTTGATGGATCCAAGGAGGATTCCGTGAAACGCCACCCAGTTGCCTTGAATCTGAGCGTCATCCTGGCGCTTGGGCTGAGCGCCTGCGTCCCGAACGCGGGCCCGACTGCGCCGCCCGCGTCGCCCACGGTTGAGACATTGCCGACGACGGCACCCACGGCGCTCCCTGCCACAGAGGTGCCGGCACCAACCGAGACGGCCGCGCCCGCGACCGGTCTGCAAATCGATCAGCTGCGCAATGCTGCCTATCGCTTCCTCTATGGCCCGGAGCAGCCCGTTCAGCTCACCGACGGCGTCCAGCCCCGTGACGTGAGCGACCCGGCGGGCGCCGACTACCGCATTGCGTCGATCGGCACGATCGGCGAGGCCCTGGCTCTGGGCGATCTGAACGGCGACGGCGCCGATGACGCCGCCGTCATCCTGACCGTCGATCCGGACGGCACCGGCGTCTTCTACCATCTGTTCGTCGTGCTTAGCGATGGGGGCGCTCCGGCTCAGGCCGCTGAGGCCTTCCTGGGAGACCG
>JAEURK010000114.1 GCA_016789175.1 Anaerolineales bacterium | reverse complement strand
GCTTTCACCTGGGTGGCGGTGGGAAGCGGGAGGCGGGAAGAGGGAAGCGGTGTCTCTCTTCCCTCTTCCCGCCTCCCGCTTCCTACTTTACGCTTCCTTGAATTGCCCGTCCACGACGTCGTCGCCCGAGGCGCCGCCGGTCGGGCCGGAGCCGCCCGCCGCGCCGGGATCGCCGCCGGGGGCACCGGCCTCGGGCCCGGATTGATACATGGCCGACCCGATCTTCTGGATCGACTGATACAGGTCGTTGGTCGCGGCCTGGATCGCCGACATGTCGCCGCCCTCGAGCGCGCTACGGGTCGACCCGATCTTGCCCTCGACCTCGCTCTTGACGTCGGCCGGCACCTTGTCACCGCCGTCGCGCAGCGCCTTCTCGGCTGTGAAGATGGCCGAGTCGGCGGCGTTGCGGACCTCGACCTGCTCTTTGCGGGTCTTGTCTTCGTCGGCGTGGCGCTCGGCGTCCTTGACCATCTTGTCGATCTCGTCCTTGTTGAGCCCGGACGAGGCCGTGATGGTGATGTGCTGCGAGCGGCCGGTGGCCTTGTCGGAGGCCGAGACCTTGAGGATGCCGTCGGCGTCGATGTCGAACGTGACCTCGATCTGCGGCACGCCGCGCGGCGCCGGCGGGATGCCGTCGAGGATGAAGTTGCCGAGCAGCTTGTTGTCGGCCGCCATCGGACGCTCGCCTTGCACGACCTTGATCTCGACCGAGGTCTGCATATCGGACGCGGTCGAGAAGACCTGCGACTTGCGGGTCGGGATGGTGGTGTTGCGCTCGATCAGGGGCGTGGCCACGCCGCCGAGCGTCTCGATGCTGAGCGAGAGCGGGGTGACGTCGAGCAGGAGGATGTCCTTGACGTCGCCGCGCAGCACGCCGGCCTGGATCGCGGCGCCGATCGCCACCACCTCGTCCGGGTTGACGCTGCGGTTCGGCTCCTTGCCAAAGGTCTTGCGCACCGCTTCCTGCACGGCGGGCATGCGGGTCATGCCGCCGACCAGCACGACCTCGTGCACGTCGCCGGTCTTGAGCTTGGCGTCATCGAGCGCCTGGAGCACGGGCTTGATCGAGCGCTGGATCAGGTCGTCGCAGAGCTGCTCGAGCTTGGCGCGCGAGAGCGTCAGGTTGAGGTGCTTGGGCCCGGAGGCGTCGGCCGTGATGAAGGGCAGGTTGAGCTCGGTCTGCATCACGGTTGAGAGCTCGATCTTGGCCTTCTCGCCGGCTTCTTTGAGGCGCTGCAGCGCCTGGCGGTCGTCGCGCAGGTCGATGCCCTGGTCCTTCTTGAACTCGTCGGCCGCCCAGTTGATGATGCGCTGGTCGAAGTCGTCGCCGCCCAGGAAGGTGTCGCCGTTGGTCGAGCGGACCTCGAAGACGCCATCGCCGACGTCGAGGATCGAGATGTCGAAGGTGCCGCCGCCGAGGTCGTACACGGCGATGGTCTCGTCCTTCTTCTTATCGAGGCCGTAGGCCAGCGACGAAGCGGTCGGCTCGTTGATGATGCGCAGCACCTCGAGGCCGGCGATGCGGCCGGCGTCCTTGGTGGCCTGGCGCTGCGAGTCGTTGAAGTAGGCGGGCACCGTGATCACGGCCTGCGTAATCGTTTCGCCCAGATAAGCCTCGGCGTCGGCCTTGATCTTCTGCAGGATCATGGCGCTGACTTCCGGCGGCGAGTAGTCTTTGCCGCCCATGGTCACGCGCACGTCGCCGTTCGGCGCGGCCGAGACCTTGTAGGGCACGACCTTGAGCGCCTTCTGCACCTCGGCGTCCGAGAACTTGCGGCCCATGAAACGCTTGACCGAGAAGATGGTGTTCTCGGGGTTCATCACGGCCTGGCGCCGGGCCACCTGGCCGACGGTGCGCTCGCCGTTCTTGGGGTTGACTGCCACGACCGAGGGGATCAGACGCGCGCCCTCGCTCGACGGGATGACGGTCGGCTCGCCGCCTTCCATGACGGCCACGACGGAGTTGGTCGTGCCCAGGTCGATGCCGATGATCTTGGTCATAGGGTTCCTCTGTTGGGGCGACGCATGCGTCGCCTTTACGAAAAGTTGGCGTCAGGCGGCGACCTTGACGAGCGCTGTGCGCAGGACGCGGTCTTTGACTTTGTACCCGGGGCGCAGAACCTCGACGACGTGCCCGGATGGGATCGTGTCGTGCGGTTCCTGAACCACGGCCTCATGGAAATTCGGGTCGAAGGGCTGGCCCTCGGCCAGGACGGGCGTCACGCCCTCGGCCTCGAGGAAGCCGAGGAGTTTGCGCTGGATGGCGGCCACGCCCTCGGACCAGACCGCGCCTTCGCCCTCGGCCGGCCTGGCCTTGAGCGCGCGATCCAGGTCGTCGGAGACTTCCAGATAGCGATTGAGCACGCGGGCCAGGGTCGAGTGATACTGGTCGATCTGATCGCGCTCCTGGCGCTTCTTATAGTTGGCGAACTCGGCGCGCGCGCGCTGCCAGCCGTCGAGGTACTCGGCCGACTTGGATTTGGCATCCTTCAGTTCGATCTGAAGCGATTGCACCAGGGCGCCGAGATCCTCGGTTTGAGCCGGCGGCGCCTCGCCGTTGGGCTCTGGGGTCTGAACTGTTTCGTCGGTCATCGGTCGATCCGTGCTCCTTCTCTCTCTCCGCGCGGGGCAAGCCCCGTCGCGCCATGATCCAATCAGCCGGTGCGGGTTGGGCCGCCGCGATCCCGATCGCGGCGATCCCGATCGCTGGACGGCTGGTCCAGGTAGAACTCGTTCATCAGGCCTGACATCAGCGCGGCCACATGCCGGACCGTGCTGATCGCGCGGCCGTAGGCCATGCGTTGCGGGCCGAAGACGCCGAGCGCGCCGGTGGCATAGCCCGGCACGCCGTAGCGCGCCAGCACCATCGAGAACTCCTTGAGCTCCTGCCAGCTGTCCTCGCCGCCGATCACGACCTGGATGCCGCCGACCTCAGGCGACATCGTTTTGTCGAGAAAGGTCTCGAGATACGTGCGCTCCTCGAGCACCCGCAGCGCCTGCTGGGCGGTATCGGAATTGGCCATCTCGGGCTCGGCCAGCACGTTGGCTACACCGTCGCGGAAGATGTTCCAGGCCGAGCCGCTTTCGGATTTGTGCATTACGTCCGCGGTCAGCCGCATGATCTCCTGCGCCAATGTGGGCTGCTGGCGGGCCAGGGCCGTGACGTCGTTGGTCGTGCGGTCACGGCAGATCTGGGTGATCAGCGTCGCGGTCTGGCTGAGGCGCTCTTGCGCCACCGGCTCGGCCAGGGTCAGCATCTGCTGCTTGACCTCGCCCCCGTTCAACACCAGCACCAGCAGTACCAGGCGGCCCTGCGTGGCGATCAACTCCAGGTGCTTGAAGCGCGCCTGTTCCTGGCGCGGCGCCGTCACCAGGCTGGCGCCCCGACCGTAGCGGGCCAGCACCGAGGCCGAGAGGCGCATCCATTCGTCCAGGTCGCCGCTGGACTGGTAGAACTGGTGGTTGATCGTCCGCTGGTCGGCGGCCGGCAGCTCCGACTCGCCGATCAGGCGCTGAACGAAGTAGCGGTAGCCGGCTTCGGTCGGCTCGCGCCCGCCCGACGTGTGCGGCTGGCGCAGATAGCCCAACTCCGTCAGGGCCGCCATCTCGTTGCGGATCGTGGCCGAACTGATGTTCAGTCGGAATTTCTCGACCAGGATCTTCGAGCTGACCGCATGGGCCATCTCGATATATTCCCGGACCACGAGGCCCAGGATCATTTCCTGGCGATCAGTCAGCTCACTCATCTGCTAACTTCCTTAGCACTCTCGTGTTGAGAGTGCTAACAACACAGGAAAGATTATACGATTTGAGTAGTTTGGAGTCAATCGGGGTGGGTTAGGCAGGGTTGAGGATAGTCGCGCACCTCGCCGCCGTTGTGCGCTCGGATTCCGCACAAAATACGCGGTCGTTGCTTGTGGCGGGCACCCTGAACCCGGTAGCCCGCAACCGGCTCACAGATCGGCAGTAAATCCGGTGTGTTACGTCAACTGATTTGCGTCGACTGCCAGGCCTGGTGGGCCGTCCACACCTTCTCCCACAGTCGGTCTGTTTCGTTGAGGCGAAGGTCGAAGACCTCGTCGAGGGTCTTGACATACAGGGCCGGGCTGGTCAGCGTCACGGACGTCAGGCCCGATGCCGTAAAGGTTTGCAGGACGGCGCCGCGCAACGAGTGGATACCGGCCGGCGAGAACCGGTGACAGACGGCGACGCGGACGAAGCCGGAGCTAGGCTCGGTCTGGAGGGCATGGCATTGCGCCGCAAAATCCGTCAGCGTGTGCGGCGCGAGCGCGAAGTCGAAGCCGGGCCCGCCGGTGCCGTCGTTGGCCAGTTCCCACAGGTCACCGGAGCGACGCAGCGTGAAGCGCAGGAAGCCGAGCTGGTCGAACGAGCCTTCCATGAGCGGCAAGGGCTCAATGAAGCCGTTGCCAAAGCCGACGTCGACCAGATAACCGTGGTCGAGCGCGACGCGCAGCACCAGGTGGTTGCCCACGGCGGCCGCACTATCGGCGGCGCGTCCGACCGTTCCCGCCAGCAGGGTGACGTCGAAGCCGATCTCGCGCAAGGCCCAGGCGAAGAGGCCATTCATCTCGTAGCACCAACCACCGCGATGGTGCGTGACGAGCCTGTCGAAAATGTGATCGAGATCCAGGGTCAGCGGCCGGCCGAGGTGGATATCGAGGTTCTCATACGGGATCGCCAGCAGGTGGGCCCGGTGCAGGCCAAACAGGGTGGCGCGATCGACGCGCACCGGCGCGGTGTAGGCGATGCGGGCCAGGTAGGCGCTGAGACGGGACATGGGGCTGATGATACGACAGGTGGCTCACCTGTCGAAAGGCCGGGCAGGGCGGCGGCCACAAGGACCGCCCCGACCGGCCAAACCGGCACGTCACCGTCACACGGCTACTATCGCCGAGGCCGAGTCCATATACAGCATCACCGTCAAATACCAGCCGAGCATCACCATCCACGAGGTCTCCGGGATAGCGCTGGCGATCGGGTGGATCTCTACAACCGAAGACATATGCAGCATCCCACCGATTTTGCGAAAACTGATGAGGGGCTCGCCCGCCTCAGTCGTGAACTGGTATTGGGTCGACCAGAAGTTGGTGTTGGCCGGGTACGTGTGCCCGTTGGGCAGCTCCAAGGTTCCGCCGCCGCTCCAGGTGGCGTTCTTGAAGACCGCCAGATCCGAGTCGGAGCCGTCGGCCCGGATCGTGACCCTGGTCTGCCAAAACCCCACGCGCTTGAACGACCAGATCCCATCTGCGCTGGTGGCGGTTGCCAGCGAGCCAAAGGCGCTCCGAAAGACCAGGGTCGCCGCCTCGCGCTCACCGGCGCGCAGGACATAGTCCATTTTCGTGGCGTGCGGCTGGATCCACTTCAGGGGCTGTCCGGGCAAATCGGCTAATCGCAACATAGTGGCCTCCCAACCAGGTGTACGCAGCGCGTGGGCGAAGCGTTGCGAGCCGGGGGCGGGGTCCACAGGCGGTTGGCCGTCCGAGCGATTACCAGGGGATCAGGTCGAGGAACACGAACGCCAACACCGCGGCGACGACCGCCATGGCGAAGCCCCACGTCAATAAGCCGCGGAAGACCGGGGCTTTGTCGATCGCGGGCGGCAGAGCCGCGAGGCACAGCGCCCCTAACGTCGACAGCGGGCTGACATCGACCATGTGCGAACCGATATCGACGGCGATGATCAGCTTCCACACACTGCCGCCACCCAGTTGCGTGATGAGGCTCGGGATGAGGGGGATGAAAGTCGGCAGGACGACGCCCGAAGAGCTGCTGAACATCGACACGATGCCCGTGATCAGGGCCATCACGGTGTTGATCGTATTGGGCGACGACACGGACGCGATCGCCGCGGTCGCCAGGTCGAGCCCGCCGGTCGATTCAACCAGGCCGATCAACACCATGATGCCGCTGACCATGACGATCACGCTCCACGGCAAGGTGCGGAGCGCCTCCTCGGCATGCCCCGCGCCGACCAGGGCCAGGGCGGTCGCGACCAGCAACGCGGCGACCGCCGTCGGCACATTGAAGAAGAGGACCAGGACCAACAGGATCACCATCGCGCCAAAGGTCAGCAGATGGGCTTGATCGGTTGGCTGCGAGACGCCCGCGGGGCCACCGGCACCGATCGGGCCGATCGGGTCGCCGATCTCGAGCGGCGTCGTCTGCCGTGAGCGGTAACCGCCGAACACGATATACGCGGCCAGTGCCGAAATCGACTGCAGCGCCGCGACAGCGCCGAAGATCGTCCAGCCGGCGGTGGGGTCGGTCACGCCGATGTCGTGGATCAGCCCGACGTTGATCAGGCCGGTCAAGGCAATGGGCGAGAAAGCGCCGGCGTTCGCGCCAGTGCAGATCACGATCGCCATCAGCAGCGGGTTGAGGCCGGCGCGCGCCGCCACGGCCATGCCGATCGGAGCGATCATCGCTGTGGCGGCGATGTTGCCCGGCCCGATCGCTGAGAAGACGAGGGTGATGCCGAAGAAGATCACGGGCAGCCAGGCCGGTCGACCGCGTGCGATCGATAGGGCCGCACCGGCCAGCCGGTCGAGCGCGCCGTTCAGGCGCGCCATTTCAAAGAAGTGCGCGACCGCCACCAGGGTGAGAATCAACTGGGTGGGAAGGAACCCTGCGACTTTATTGAGGTTGAGGCCCGCCGCGTATAAACCAATCAAGGCCGCAAATGTCACAGATAGCAATCCGGCATTCAGGCCCGGGCGCCAGGCGGCCAGGGTGATCGCAATCGCAAGGGCCAACAAGGCCCAGAGGGCAGGTGAGATAGACATCCCTTTCAGTGTAGGCGGGGGCGCACGGGCGGGCCATTGACGTTCGTCATGCGAACAGGTCAAGGTCTGCGTAATCCTGCCGATTACTCACCCCCGCGCGTGACGTTTTCGGGTAGAGTTGAGCCAGGAGAATACCGATGAAAATCGTCACAGACAGCGCGGCTGATCTGACACCTGAAGACATCGCCGAAAGCCACGTCATCGTGGCCCCGTTGATGATCCAATTCCCGGATGGCGAGAAGGCCTCCAACGAGCTCACGCCTGACGAGTTTTATGATCGTCTGACAGCCATGCAACCGCAGATCCCGACCACGGCGCAGCCCTCGGGCGGCATGCTCTGGCAGATCTACGAACAGGCAGCCAGCGAGGGCGAGGATGTGCTCGCCATCCATATCTCGTCGGGTTTGAGCGGCACCGCGACGACGGCGCAGGGCGCGGCGGCGCGCACCGAGAACGGGCGCGTGACGGTCTTCGACAGCCTGACGCTGTCGGGTGGTCAACGCTTCCAGGTGTTGACCGCGATCAAGGCGATCCGGGCGGGCTGGTCGTTGGAGCGCATCCTGGAGCGATTGGACGCGCTGCGCAAAGCAACCGAGGTGGTGTTCACGCTCGAGACTCTGACCTACCTGCAGCGTGGCGGTCGGATCGGGCGGGTGCAGGCCCTGGCTGGTTCGCTGCTCAACCTCAAGCCGGTCATTCACGTCAATCGGGCCGACGGCAAGTACGACACAGTCGGGCGCGCACGCGGCATCAAACGCGCGATCGAGGATCTGGCGCGCCACCTGGCCGGCTTGTATCCGAAGGAGACACCGGTCTGGGTGTCGGTCATGCATGGTCAGGCCGAGGCGCAGGCTCAGGCGCT
The DNA here is from genome assembly GCA_016789175.1 of Anaerolineales bacterium. Classification (GTDB taxonomy): domain Bacteria; phylum Chloroflexota; class Anaerolineae; order Anaerolineales; family UBA6663; genus UBA6663. Next base: position 23,743 of record JAEURK010000114.1, on the reverse strand, counting down.
GGCGGATCTGCTGCGCGAGAGCCTGAACGTGGCCAAGATCGAGATCCTGCGCGTCTCGCCGGTCTTGGGTGTGCATACCGGTCCTGGGGTCATCGGCGCGACGATCACGCCGATGGCGCTGGCCGAGGTCGAGCCCTGAGCGAACAGGAGCAGACGATGGCGTTCCCGACTTTTTCGGATGATGACTTCCAGGCCAACGTGCTGGCAGCCGAAGGCCCGGTGCTGGTCGACTTCACGGCGGAGTGGTGCGGGCCGTGTCATCGCCTCAAGCCCGAGATCGAAAAGCTGGCCGGAGAGCTGGGTGACCGGCTGACGATCGGCGAGCTTAACGTCGATCTGAGTGTGCGCACGGCTATAGCCTATGGCGTCATGAGTATCCCGACCTTGATCCTGTTCAAGGGCGGTCAGGCCGTCGCGCGTCTGAACGGCTTTCAACCCAAAGACAAGATCAAGGCGCAGCTCGCGCCACACCTCTGAGGCGCACACCTGAAACGCAACGAGCCCCGCCGAACAGCGGGGCTCGTTGCGTTTCGCGCTCAGGCGCCGTTTGGCGCCGGCGGATGCAGCGGGAGCTGGAGGAAGAACGTGCTGCCGGGCAGCGCCTGCTCGTCGCAACCGGGGCTCTCGACCCAGATGCGCCCGCCGTGCGCGCGCACGACGCCGCGGGCGATGGCCAGGCCGAGGCCGGGCCCGCCGCCCTTGAACGTGGTCTTGCCTGACGAATGCAGGGCCACCGATCCCACCTGATAGAACTTCTCGAAAATCAGGCGCTGATGCTCGGGCGCCAGGCCGATGCCGGTGTCGGCGACGATGATCTCGATGCCGGGCTCGCCGGAGTCAAGCATGACGCCATGGGTGCGGACCGTGATGACACCGCCGTCGGGCGTGTACTTCACGGCGTTGAGCAGCACCTGATACACGGCTTTCTGCAGCAGGGTCTGGTCGGCATGGATCAGCGGCAGGTCGGCCGCGTACTCGGTCGTGAGAGTCAGGTCGCGCTCGTTGAGGTCGCGCTTGACGCGGTTAACGATGTCGTTGAGCAGACTGCGCACCGGCACCGGCACCGGCGCAATGCGGAGCCGGTCGCTGTCGATGCGGGTGACGTCGAGCATCGTGTTGACGATCTCGTGCAGGCGTTCGGTGCCCTTGGCCAGGCTATCGAGGATGCGCACCAGCGATGGGTTGCCGCCGACCGCGGTGTCGGCGCGCAACACGCTGAGCGATCCCTTCATCACCGTGATGGGCGTGCGCAACTCATGGGCCGCGACCTGGATGAAGTCGAGCTTGTTGCGGTCGAGCAACTGAAGGGTCTGGTTGGTGCGCCGCAGGTCGTCGACGGCGGCCTGGTCGTTCTCGCGCATGCGCTCGAGCGTGACGCGCATGATCGAGAGCGCCATGTGCGGGCTACGGCTGAGCAATTGAACAAAATCGGCTTTGTCGATCTCGAGCACGCGCGTCGCGCGCGTCGTGCAGGCGCTGGCCGAGCGCGGTCCGTTTTGGATCAGGGCGATCTCGCCGACGAAGCTGCCTTTGCCGACCCGACGCAGTTCGCGTTCGCCGCCTTTGTCGTCGATGCGTTGCGTGATCGCGCATTCACCTTCGGCGATGATGTAGAAGGTCTCCTCGCACACGCCCTCATGGCACAGCATCTGCCCGGCCGGATAGCGCCGGCCGCGGGTCACCGCCCCGATCGTGGCGAGTTCTTCCTCGGAAAGATCCGGGAAGGTGGCGCGCAGGGTGGGGAGCGGGTCGAGGTCAGGCATGCCGGTGCTCAATGCCCGCGGCGGGCAGTCGCTCGCCGCACAGGCACATCTCTCCCGCAGAGAGAGCGGCCGGGGGAGAGGTCCGGGTCATGGCTGCCCCCCGGCCAGCGGCGCTGTGAAATGGAAGTTGCTGCCGCGCCGCAGTTCCGACTCGAACCAGATCCGGCCGCCCTGCAGCTCGACCAGGTTCTTGACGATGTTCAGGCCGAGGCCGGTGCCCGGCGCCATTTCGCGGGCGAGCCGATCGTCGGCCCGGAAGAACTTCTGGAACAGACGTTGCTGATCCTCGGGCGCGATGCCGATGCCGTTGTCCTGCACGGCGATGTGCAGCTCCTCGGCCAGGACCTCGCCGCGCAGCACGATATGGCCCGACTCGGGCGTGTACTTGTGCGCATTGCTGAGCAGGTTGTGCAGCACCTGGCTGAAGCGCGTGCCGTCGGCCAGGATGCGCGGCAGCTCGGCCGGCAGCTCGACCGAGAGCGACTGCTGCTTCGATTCGAACAACGTCCGCGCGGTGGCCAGGGCGTCTTCGATCAGCGGGCGCGGGTCGAGCGCGACCCGCTCGAGCCGCAGCTTGCCGGCCTCGATCCGGGCTGAGTCGTTCATGTCGGTCACGATGGTCTTCATCCGCTCGAGGTTGTTGCGGATGACGTTCAGGAACTGGCGCTGGCCGTCGCTGAGCGTGCCGACCGCGCCGCTGAGCAGGATGTCGGTGTAGCCCTTGATGGGCGTCATCGGCGTCTTGAGCTCGTGAGCCACGAAAGACATCAGGTCGCTCTTGGCCACGTTGGCGGCCGCGACCTGGGCGTACAGCCGGGCATTGGCGATGGCGATCGAAGCGTGATCGACCAGACGGGTGACGAAGCCGATGTGCTCGTCCGAGAAGGCGTCGAGGCCGTGGCTTTCGAGGTTGATCACGCCGACCACGCGCTGCTCGTGCATGATCGGGAGTGTGAGCTGCGAGCGGGTCTCGGCCAGCACCCCCCGGTAATCCGGATCCTGTCGCACGTCGCGCACCAGGCTGATCCGGCCGGTGCGGGCCACGCGGCCCATGATGCCGCGATCGGTCGGGATCGGCCGGTTCTGCATGCCCTCGACCGTGTCGCCGTAGCCGCGGGTCGCCACGATCTGCAGACCCTCGTCGGTGAGGATACTGACCGAGCCGGCGGCGGCGCCGGTGCGCTTGAGGGCCCAGTCGATGGTCAGGTCCATCACGCGCTGGATGTCGAGCGACGTGTTCAGCTCGCGATCGATGCGCTGCATGATCGAAAGCTCCTCGACGCGCGCGGCCAGGGCCTGATCGGTCTGGGTAAACAACCGGGCGTTCTCGATCGAGATCGCGGCGGGCGCGGCCAGGGCCGAGAGCAGATTTTGATCGTCCTCGGTGAAGCGCGAGCCGTCGCGTTTGTTGAGCAGCTGAATCGCGCCGATCGACTTGTCCTTGAAGCGCAACGGCACGGTGATCAGATTGCGCGTGATGAAGCCGGTGGTCTCGTCGGCGCCCTTGAACCAGCGCGGGTCGTGCTGGGCGTCGTTGACGATCACGGCCCGGCCGTGCTCGATGGCTTCGCCCACGAAACCACGACCCGGAGGCAGCCGGGTGCCGACCAGTTCCTGGCCGACCGGCCCGACCGCCACGCGGAAGACGTAGCCGCCGCTCTCGTCGTCGATCAGGTACAAACTGCCGGCCTCGGCGCCAAGCACGTCGACGGCGCTGGCGACCACGCGTTCGAGCAGGCGGTCGAGGTCGAGCGTCGAAGAGATCGTCAGACTGATGTCGTTGAGCGTCGCCAGCTGGCGCGCGCGCGTCTCGGCCTCGCGCAACAGCCGGGCGCGGGTGAGCGCCCCGGCGGCCTGGTCGGCCACGGTGCTGAAGATCTTGAGTTGATCCTCGGCATAGGGCACTTCTCCGGCGGCGGTCAACAGACCGAGGATGTCCTGGCCCGAAATCAAAGGCACCGACAGCCAGCACGTATAACTGCGCGGATCCGGCGTCAGCCCGCGTCGCCGCAGCTCACCGGCGTAATCGTTGAACAGCAACGGCGCGCCGCTGCGCGCCACCTCGCGCTCGAGCACATGCGCGGCCGGCACGGCTCTACCTTCGAGCGCCTCGTCGCGTTCGTCGTTTTCGAGATAGAAGGCGTAGTTGAGCGTCGCGCGCTTGGGATCCTGCAACGCGATGGCAAAATGCGCGGCGGGCAAGATCTTGCTGGTCTGCGCGTAGATCAATTCCAGCAGATCGTCGTACGCCAGTGTGAAGCTCAGCGCCTGCGACATCTGGCTGATGACGTTCAGGTCGCGTACCCGGCGCTCGAGGTCGTTGACGACTGCCGCGCGCTCGAGCGCGACCCCGGTCTGATCCGCCAGCGTGGCGATCAGGCGCAGTTCTTCGCTGGTATACGCCGCGCCGTTGTCGCGGCGGCCGAGCGAGACCAGGCCGTCGAGGCCCGGCCCGCATTGCACGACCGCCAGGACCTGCGGATTGAGCACGCGCAGACGAGCCTGCTCGCTTCGGAGTGTATCCGGGAGCGCGTCGAGGTTGTGGATAAGCAACACCGAATGCCCGGTCGCGAGCGTGCGGGTCAGCGCGCTGTGGAGATCGAAGCGCAGGTCGCTCGTCGGACGGTTGGTTCCATCGGGCGCGGCCACGAGTTGCTGCGCCCCACTATCGGGGATGAAGACGTGCACGTTGGTCGAGCCGAGCATGGTCTCGAGCGTCACACGCAACTCGCGCGCGATCTCGCCGGGCACGTCCATATGCGCCAGCGCGCGGCTGAAGGCCTCGGCTGCAGTTTGCTCTTCAATCAGTGAGACGCCTTCGGAGGGCGCCGGCGCTGGCCTGGGTGCCGGCAGCGTCGCCGACGCCAGCGCCAGAGAGTCGTTCGGGGCCAGGCCGAGCTGGCTGAGCCCGCGTTGGATCGCGCGCAAGGCGGGCTGGAAGACCAGGGCCAGAGTGAACGCGGCCAGACCCAGCAGCCAGGGGCTATCCGGCGCGACCAGGCCGTTGAAAAGCAGCGTGGCGCCGGTCGCCAGCAAGGCGTAGCCGACGACGGCGGCTAAGCCGAGCACGATGTAAGCTGCAGCAGTCTGACGGGACGGGACAATCATCTCCGGCGTTTCACCTGACCCTGATTCTATGCATAAGGCTACTCAAACTGTAAAGTAGGGGCCGGTGCGGGTTAGTTGGCCCGGACGATGCCCCTTAAGGTTAGAATAGCCCCGACGAAGGGCGGTTGCCATAAAGACGCCCTTAACATCCGGGTTTGCAGGCCCTGTCGCTGGGTTTTCGCTGAAGACAGGGTGTGTTTTGGCCCCGGGCGGTTCGCTGCTGAGATGCTGTGGGCCAGAGCAGTCACCACGCGAGGGATCCATGAAGAAAATCCGTGTATTGATCGCCAAACCCGGGCTCGACGGCCACGACCGCGGCGCAAAGGTGATCGCCCGGGCGTTGCGCGACGCGGGCATGGAGGTGATCTATACGGGCCTCCGTCAGACCCCCGAGATGGTCGCCGAGGCGGCCCTGCAGGAGGATGTCGACGCAATCGGTTTATCGATCCTGTCGGGTGCGCATCTGGCGCTGACGCCGCGGGTACTGGCGCTGATGCGCGCCAACGGTCAGGGGGATGTGCCCGTCTTCGTGGGCGGCATCATCCCCGCTGACGACGCCGAAGCCTTGCGCGGGTTGGGCGTTGCCGCTGTCTTCGGGCCTGGCACACCGATGTCGGCCGTGGTCGACGCGGTGGCTCGCGCGACGGCCCGACCCGCAGACGCGTGACTTTCAGACGCCATGAACCCCGAACCGATTCTGTCCGGTGATCGCCGCGCCCTGGCGCGCTGGCTTACGGCGCTCGAGGCTGAACAGCCTGAAGCCCAGGACCTGTTGGCGACCTTGTACGCGCGCGCCGGGCGGGCCCATCGCGTGGGCGTGACCGGCGCGCCGGGCTCCGGCAAGAGCACGCTGGTGGCGGCGTTGGCGAAGGCCTGGCGTGCGCGCGGCCAGACCGTGGCCGTGCTGGCGGTCGATCCGTCGAGCCCGTTCAGCGGCGGCGCCATCCTGGGGGATCGCGTGCGCATGCAGGCCCTGGCCGGCGACCCGGGTGTCTTCATCCGTTCGATGGCCAGTCGCGGCACGTTGGGCGGCCTGGCGGCCACCACCGCCGACCTGGCGCGCGCCCTGGACGCGGCCGGTTTCGATCAGGTCGTGATCGAGACCGTGGGCGCCGGCCAAAGCGAGATCGATGTGGCTCGCACGGCGCAGACCACGATCGTGATCGAAGCGCCGGGCCTGGGCGACGATGTCCAGGCGATCAAAGCCGGGATCCTGGAGATCGCCGACATCCTGGTGGTCAACAAAGCCGATCAGCCCGGCGTCGAGGCGACTGTGCGGGCGCTGAAGTCCGCGCTCGAATTGGAGAGCGCCGCGCGGGTGAGCGGCGAGGCTGCCCCAGGTTGGTCGGTGCCCGTGCTGACCACGGTCGCGACCGCGGGCGACGGAATCGAGATCGTGATCGATGCCCTGGCCGCGCATCGGATCCAGATGCAGAGCAGCCCGATCGGTCAGCAACGCGAAATCCAGCGCCTGCGCCGTGAGCTTGAAGCGCGCCTGCGCCAGCGTGTCTGGCAGCGTGTTGAGGCCCGGTTGGCGCCGGATACGCTCGACTTGCTCGCCGCTCAGGTTCACCAACGTGTAATCGATCTCGAAAGCGCGGTAAAATCGGTTCTGGCTTCAACCCACACCCATACGGAGTGAGCCGCCATCCATGATCATCGGAAAAAAGACCCGTCTGCGACCGATCGAGAAGGACGACCTTCCACGCTATGTGCGTTGGCTGGGCGATCCTGAGCTACGCAGTTACCTCAACACGGTATTGCCGCTCAGCCAGACCCAGGAAGAAAAGTGGTTCGAGCGCAACCTTCAGTCCGGCAACGAACAGGCCTGGGCCATCGATGCCCAGCCCAATGACATGGCCATGGGGCCCTGGCAGCACGTCGGTTCGTGTGGTTTCAACGAGATCAACTGGCGCACGCGCGCGGGCGAGGTCGGTATCATGATCGGCCTGCGTGAGTACTGGGGCCGCGGCTTCGGCACGGATGCGCTCCAGACCCTGGTGGCCTGGGGGTTTTACTCGCTTAATCTAAACCGCGTCACCCTGCGTGTGAATGCCGATAACGTGCGCGCCATTCGCTCGTACGAGAAAGTGGGCTTCATGTTGGAGGGCCGGTTGCGTCAGGCGACCTTCGCCAACGGCGCCTACGGCGACGAGTTGTTGATGGCGGTACTGCGCGAAGACTGGGCGCGGGCCGTATCGGAAGCCGAGGCGGATGCCGAGGCGGGGCCTTCGACGAACTAAATCGTTTTTGGACGGGCGCCCGCAAGGGCGCCGTTTCGTGCGGCTGCCTTTCCGGCCGCACATGAGGATGGCAAGACCACCCGATGTTTGGCAACATCAAAGTCTTTGCGGGCACGGCGTCGCCGGCCCTGGCGCACGAGATCGCCAGTTACTTGAACGTGCCTTTGAGCGGACGCGACATCATTAAGTTTCCGAACGAGAACATCTTCGTCAAGCTGCACGCCAGCGTGCGCGGCCAGGATTGTTACGTCGTTCAGACGACCTCGGCGCCGACCAGCGACAACCTGCTCGAACTGTTGATCATGGTGCAGACCCTGCGGCTCGACTCGGCCGGGCGCATCACGGTCGTCGTGCCGTATCTGGCCTATGCCCGATCCGATAAGAAAGACCAGCCGCGCGTGCCGATCACGGCTCGCCTGGTGGCCGACATGATCCAGGTGGCCGGCGCCGACCGCTATATCCTGATGGACCTGCACGCCGGCCAGATCCAGGGCTTTTTCTCGATCCCCGGCGACGTGCTGACCGCCTTCCACATCGTCAGCGATTACTTCGCCGAGATCCGACCGACGCTCAAGGATCCGGTGATCGTCACAGCCGACCTGGGCTTCGCCAAGAAGGGCCGCAACTTCGCGGCCCGGTTGAATTGCACTATGGCCTTCGTCGAGAAGCGCCGCACCGGCAACGATGCCAACGCCTTTGCGTTAACCGTGATCGGCGATGTCGAGGGCCGTGACGTGATCATCGTCGACGACGAAGTCGACACGGCCGGCTCGGTCTCGCAGGCGGTGGAGATCGTCAAGGCCCATGGCGCCCGCGACATCTATTTGAGCTTCGTGCATGCTGTGCTCTCGACGCCGGCGGTCGAGCGCCTGCGCAAGCTGCCGCTCAAACAGATCGTGACGACCAATACCATCCCCCTGTCGCCCGAGAAGATCCTGCCGAACATGAAGGTGCTCTCGGTGGCGCCTTTGCTCGGCGAAGTGATCAAGCGTGCCCACGAGGGCCGCAGCGTCGGCGAGATGTTCAACGAGTAAACGCCGGGGCGTGAACAGCACGAAAGCATAGGGGCGGCCACAGGGGCCGCCCCATGTTGTTGTGGCCCGGCCGGAAAGGCCGGGCGGCCACAAGGGCCGCCCTTACGGCGCCAGCCTGATCGATGTGATGGCCGAGCCGGGCGTGACCACACTGGCATCGAGCACCTTGTTGGCCTTGCCGTCGGCGAAGTTGTAGGTGTAGACGTAGGTCAGGCCCGAGATGCGGCGGATGAACACGATCTGGCTGCGCGATAGCCAGGCTGTGGCATTGGCGCCGCCGTCTCCCTGCGACTTGCGGAGGTCGACCGGCACCGCCGTCAGCGGGTTGCCGTTCAGGTCGACCAGCGTGAGTTTGAGGACGTCGTCCTGTTTCATGCCGACCAGGATCGTCTGACCCGTCGGGTCGAAAGCGATCGGGCTGACGTAAACGGCCCCAGGGGTGATATCGACCGGCTGCGCGCCGGCCTGCAACGATAGCAGATTGGCATGCGTGGCATGGGCTTCGAGATCGGCCGCGCCAAAGGCGAGCGAGGTGCCGTCCGGCGAAAACACCATGTCTTGCTCGACCACGCCGGGGGTGTCGGTCAACTGGCGGGCCTGCCCGTCAGCCACCGTCACCAGCCACAGGTCGCGCCCGGCGCCGTCGGCTGTGACCCGCGCCACGACCAGGCTCTGGCCATCGGGCGACCAGGCCGGGGCGACACCCGCCGTCAGCGCGCGGGCCTCGGTGCCGTCCGAGCGGATCAGCCAGACCTCGTCCACGCCGCCGGCGCTGCGCTCGTAAGCGACCCAGGCGCCGTCGGGCGAGGGCACCAGGCGCCCGATCGACTCGTCTCCGGTTGAAAGCTCCGTCGCGCTGCCATCCAACGTCACACGGAAAAGCCGGGTGGGGTCCTTCTCGGCCGTGAGCAACAGGTCGCCGGAAACGGCATCCCGGGCGCCGGCGTCACCGACCGCCAGGCCAAGCTTGGTATACACAAAGCGGGCTTCGGAGGCGCAGTCGCGCCCGGCCAGAACGCATTCCACGGGCACCAGGGCCTGTGTCGTCCGCGCGTCGGCGGACACGATGCCGATCAGCAGCCACTGAGAGGCGGTTGAGTTGCTCGGAACTGCCGCGGTTGGGGCGCAGGCGGCCAGCAGGCTGACGGCCAGCAGGCCGGCCAAAAACGTCAAACGATTCTTCATGTTGGGATCCACGGCGCGGCCGCAAGCGTTTGGTGACTCTCTAAGGGGCCGCCGCGAGGGTATTATACGTTCCGGAGAGGACCTCATGCCAAACACGCAATCCCAGACCACGCCCGCATACCTCGATCCCACGTTGACGGTCGAAGCCCGAGTCGCTGACCTGCTTGGCCGTATGACCCTGGAAGAGAAGATCGGCCAGCTGATGATGTGCGATGCGCGTGACGAGGATCTGTCGTTCATCAACACGATTCAGCCGGGCTCGATCCTGCATATCCTGGGCGAGAAGATCGGCCGCGCGATGGACCGGGCGGCGCAGAACCGCCTCGGGATCCCGTTGCTCGTTGGTGAGGACGGCATCCACGGCCATTCGTTCTGGAAGGGCGCGACCATCTTCCCGACCCAGCTCGCGCTGGCGGCAAGCTGGAACCCGGCGCTGATCGAGAAGGTCGGGCGCGTCACGGCCGAGGAGATGGTGCCGACCGGCGCGCTCTGGACGTTCTCGCCCGTGCTGTGCCTGACCCGCGACCTGCGTTGGGGCCGCACCGGCGAGACCTTCGGAGAAGACCCCTACCTGATCGGCGAGTTCGGCGCAGCGCTCATCCGTGGCTATCAGGGCCAGGGCCTCGACGATCCCACGGCCGTGCTGGCCACAGCCAAGCACTATGCCGGTTACTCGGAGACCCAGGGCGGGCGCGACGCATCCGAAGCCGACATCTCGCGCCGGAAATTGCGCAGCTACTTCCTGCCGCCGTTCGAGCGCGCCGCCCGCGCCGGCGCGCTGACGTTCATGACCGGCTATCAATCGATGGAGGGCGTGCCCTCGACCGCCAATCGCTGGCTGCTGACCGAGGTCCTCAAGGATGAATGGGGGTTCCGCGGCGTGCTGGTGACCGACTGGGACAACGTCGGGCGGCTCGTCAAGGAGCAGCGGGTGTGCGCCACCTTCGCAGACGCCGCCATCGTGGCGTTGCGCGCCGGCAATGACATCATGATGACGACCCCGGAGTTCTACGAGGGCGCGCTCGAAGCCGTGCGCAGCGGTCGACTGGCCGAAGCCGAGATCGACGCCCCCTGCGCGCGTTTCCTGGCCCTCAAGTTCCGCATGGGCCTGTTCGAGAACCCGCGTCGCCCGGACCTGGCGCGGGCCGCGGCCGAGATCGCGCGGCCCGATCATCGCGCCGTCAACCTCGAAGCCGCGCGCCAGAGCCTGGTGCTGCTTCAGAACAACGGCCTGCTGCCGCTCGATCCGGCCGGCGTCAGGTCGATCGCGGTCATCGGCCCGAACGCCGACGACTCCGTGCAACAGCTGGGCGATTGGACGCTCGGCGCGTCGCAGTATCCGCCCGAGTTCGGCCAGCAGCCGCGCGAGAAGACCACGACCATCCTCGATGGCATCCGCGCCCTGGCGCCGGCCGGCTGCACGGTCACCTACGAGCGCGGCTGCTCGATCGTCGACGACGATCTCCACGGTCTGCCGGCCGCCGTCGCCGCGGCGCAGGCAGCCGATGTGGTGGTCGTGGTGGTGGGCGATCACATCGCGTTCGTCGGCGAAACGCTGAGCACGGCCACGCTCGAGCTGCAGGGCGGGCAGAGTGCGTTGCTCGAGGCCCTGGAGCAGACCGGCAAACCCATGATCGTGGTGCTCGTAAACAGCAAACCGCTCGTGCTGCCGCCCGCCGCGAAGCGCGCGGCCGCGATCCTTGAAGGGTTCAACCCCGGCATGCTGGGCGGGCAGGCCCTGGCCGAAGCGCTGTTCGGTGTGCTCAACCCCTCCGGCAAGCTGACGATCTCGATCCCGGTCCACGTCGGCCAGCAGCCGGTGTTCTATAGCCAGGTGCGCGGCCAGCATGGCCGGCGCTATGCGGACCTCACGCAGGAGCCGCTCTTCTCCTTTGGGCATGGCTTAAGCTACACCCAGTATCGATACTCGAATCTGCAACTGGCCTCAGCCAGCGTAGCCGCGACCACGCTGGCGGCCGGCCAGGCCGCGATGGTCAGCGTCGACGTCGAAAACGCGGGCGGACGCGCCGGCGAGGAGGTCGTGCAGGTGTATGTGTCCGATGTCGTGACCTCGGCAACCTGGGTCAACAAAGCGCTCAAGGGTTTTGCGCGCGTCAGCCTCGCTCCGGGCGAGACAAAGACCGTCAAGGTCGAACTGCCCTGGGAGGCATTTTGCATCGTGAACGCCGCGGGCGAGACCGTGGTGGAGCCGGGCGCGTTCGAGATCCTGGTCGGGCCGTCGTCGCGCGATCACGATCTCCTGAAGACGACACTGAACGTGGTGTGACGGAGCGCTACGGCGATTGCTGTCGGGTAACCGCAATACCAGCGGGCAGTCGAGGGCAAACGAAGGCGCCAAGGTCAGGGCGGAGCCCCGGCCTTGGCGCCTTCGTTTGCCCTCGTTCTCAGGGCGGGGCTGAGCAGTCACGAAACCAGGTTCAGCTCACGCGCCCGCGTGATCGCCTGGATCCGGCTGTTGGCGTTGAGCTTCGTGTAGATGTTTCCCAGGTGGGTTTTGATCGTGCTCTCGGATACCGAGAGCTGATCGGCGATCTCGCGGTTGGAAAAGCCGGCGCTCAGCAAGGAGAGCACATCCTGCTCCCGGGCCGACACGAGGGCCGAGGTCGCGAGCTTCTCCATCTCGGCTTTCGAGATCTGCGGGTGTTGGCCGAGCGGATCCAGCAGGTGCAGAAGCTCTTTGACAAAAGCCCGCGCCTCGGTGTTGAGGTCCTTGCTGTGCCAGAGCAACCAGAGCAGCGGCACGCTGGCGCTGCCGCCGTTTAAAAACGGCCGGATGAATCGCTCGGGCGCTGCCAGACGCACGGCCTCGCTCAGCACCTGGAGCGCCTGATTGATCTTGTGTTGACCGAAGAGCGCCAGGGCCAGAGGGACGCGGGCGACCAGGATCGGTTCGAAGGCCAGACCGTTGGGATGGACTACCAGGAAGTCGTTCAACAGCGTCTCGGCCTCTGCGAAGCGTTCCTTGCGGAGGCAATACTCCGCTTGAACCAGGTTCGACAACTGGTTCTCCCGATCGTCGGAGGCCTCGCGCAGGATTTGCTCGGCCGATGCGTCATCGCCGCTCCGGAGGCAGATCAAGGCCTCGTAGGTCAGCAATTCGAGATCGGTCCAGGTGGCCGAGGGCCGTCGCAGGTGCAGGTTGCGGATCGCCTGAATGGTGATTCGGGCTTCCTTCCACTGGCCCTGCGCCATTTGAACCTTGGCGCGCAGGACGGCGGTATCGACCACGCGGTTGGTGCTGGTCGGGTTGGGATCGACCTCCTCGGCCTGATCCAGATATTTCTTGGCCAGGTCTGGTTCGTTTCGCTCCAGATGGAGGTGACAGAGCGCATTGAGCGCGATACTGGCCGGCTCGGGCAGCTTCCGGCGCTGGGCCAGGGCCTGTTCCAGCACCTGTCGGGCGATTCGCTCGCTGCGGCGCAAGTGCCCGGCGACGATCGCGCGCATGGCCAGCACGCCGCCGGCCATCAAGATGACGAAGAGGTTGTGCTGCAGCAGAGCGTCATGGAGCAGCTCGCCGATCTGCTCATCGAGCGTCGTCTGGCCGTAACTGTAAGCGCGTTTGACAAGGTGAAGGCGATTGAGCAACGCCCAACGGGCGTCGTACTCGTTGTCCACCCGCGCCGGGGGCACGAAAATGTCACCCTGCGCCCAGATCCGGCGGATTTGCTGGATCTCGGCCAGGACCTCGCGCTCGTCCTTGGTTTGCAATGCTGCCGATCGGCTGGCAATGCTCAATTCGATATGCGTGATGAACCGCTCGATCCGATTATGCGGCAAGCCGGTATTGGCCAAACGCAGGTAGACGAAGAGCAGGTTCTTGTGCTTTTGAACGACGCTCTCAGGGAGCTCCTGCAGCCAGCGCAAGAGGCGCGAGTCCTCGCCGAATTGTTCGAGCTCTCGCAACGCCATCTCTTCCATCAAAGCGGCAGCTTCTTCCCAGGCCTTCGTCGCGAGCAAGTGGTAGATGGCGTCGGCCGGGGCGTATTGTTCTCGATACCATTGGGCCGCGCATTGATGCAGCCTGGGAAGCTCCTCGGGGTAGCGGGCCTGCAACTGGCTCAGCAACATTTCGGCGAAGAGATCGTGATAGCGATACCAGCCCTGCTGCTCCAGGCGCGCGACAAACAGGTTCTCCTCCCACAGATGTTGCAGCATTTGCTCGCCGTCGGCCTGACCGGTCAGAGCGTTGCAAAGACTGCCGTTCAGGTGCTTGAGGATGGCCGTCTTCAGCAGAAAATCCTGCACGCGCGGGCTGGAACGCTGCAGGACCGTCTCCATGAAATACTCGCGCAGATAAATGTGCGCGCCGCTAAAGGTGTCGATAAACTGGCGTTGATCTTCCTGTTTGCTCAACGCCAGGGCCGTGAGCGTCAGCCCGGCTGCCCAACCCTCGGTGTGTTTGACCAGCTTCTCGAGATCCGCGTAGGCTAGAGGCGTGTCCTGCGGGTACTGTTGGAGGTAGTGGATGCCCTCCGCCAGCGTGAAACGCAGGTCGCTGGCTTCCAGTTCGGTCAGGCGGCCCTGGGCGCGTAGGTGCGCGAGCGCCAACGGCGGTCGCGTGTGCCCGGCGATGATCAGTTGCACGTTGGCCGGAAAATGCGCGAGCCAGTGCTGAAGGAAGTCGTGGATCTCTGAGCTGGTGATGTTATGGAAATCGTCGAGGACGAGCCCCAGCCGCTGTTGGTCGGTCGAGATGCGCCCCAGGTCGTTGGTCAGATGCGCGATGACTTCCTGGATATTGAAGGTGGCGGACGTGTTGAGGTAAGAAAGCAGATCCCGGCCCAATTCAGGTCGGACCGTTTGCAGCGACATCACCAATGAGAACCAGAACCGCTGCGGAAGGTTGTCATCCTCATCCAGCGCGAGCCAGGCGATGGGGAAGCTGCAGGTCTGTCTCCAGTCATGGAGGAGGGTGCTTTTCCCGAAGCCGCTGGGTGCACAGATCACCGTGAGCGGCGTGACGATCTGGCGCACGAGGCGCGGGCGGTTGACGAGGATGTGGGGTGGGACCGGGACGTTGACTTTTCCGAGGGGCAATAGGGACGGTGTGATCGGCGGCTCGGAGAATGCCGAAGCGCTGTCTCCGGGGCGATCGGCTGCGTTTTGAAAAAGCGCCTTTTCGGAAAGGGCAAAGCACGCCTTTTCGAGACGTTCGCCGGTCAGTTCGTCCGCCCGGCCCAAATAGGTTTTTGAGAGTTTTCCCGCCGAGCGGCGGTAGGCATACCAGTAGACCTGTTTTCGCCGGGTTTCCGCCTGGGCCGTGAACTTCCCGTTCTCGCCGGTATAGGAGAACCGATCGGCTTCAGCCAACCAGGAGAACCAGTCGGGCGATCCAACCTGCAGCCAGGTCGACCCGATGTGGAGCTTCCCTTCGCGCACAACGCACTTTGCCATGGCAACCATCCGAACGGGCCAAGAGTTACCCAACAGAGCTATTATACAGCGATGGGTAACTTCTAGGCCGGCCAATCATACCGGAAGCGCTTCCAGTGCGGCAGAAGGGTTCGAGTTGTTAAGGATTAATCATCCAAACTCCCGATCCCGTCCGGTTGGGCCATGCCCTATCCTCAAAACGGGTGATTTTTGTGCAAAACCACCTCAAGAAGCCAGCTGCAACATTCCAATAGGAGAAGGAGATTGACAGATGCCTAAGAAACTGCAAGCTGTTGCAAGTCTGCTGATGGTATTCAGTTTTGTGCTGTCGGCGTGCGCGCCGGCGGCGACGACCGTGCCCCCGACCGAGGCGCCGGTTGTCGAGTCCCCGACCGAAGCGCCGGTGGCTGCCCCCACCGATGCGCCCGCGGTTGAGCCCACCGTCGCCCCGACGGAAGCCCCCGTGGCCGAGCCCGGCGGCTCGCTGCCCCGCAACGAGACCCTGTACTACAACGGTCAGCAGTGGGGCGCCGTGGCCTGCTGGAACCCCTACTCGTCGAGCTGCAACAACGGCCTGGCGATCGCCCAGGGTGACAGCGCCCGCGTCACGATGTTCGAGACGCCCTACCTGTACAACATGCTCGATGGCAAGCAGTACCCGCTGCTGGCCGACGGCCCGTACACGTGGAATGACGCGCGCACCGAGATCACGTTCAAGATCAAGCCTGCGGCGAAGTGGAGCGATGGCACCCCGGTGACCGCCGAGGACGTCGCTTACACCTGGGCCTCGCACCTCAAGTACGAGACCAACACCGCCGCCGCCAACAAGGATTACGTCGACACGATCGAGGCGGTGGACGCCCAGACCGTGGTGATCAAGGCCAAGTTGGATGAGGATGGCAATGCCATCAACCCGCTGCTGGTGGCCGCCTACCTGAGCGGCAACTACGTCATGCAGAAGGCCTGGACCGAGACGCTGGAAGAGCGCGCCGGTGGCGATGCGGCCAAGTTCCGCGAAGATGTCGCCGAAGACGTCGTTTACTCCGGCCCGTACCACATGTTCTTCTCGGACGAGACGAAGGTCGTGCTCGTGCGCAACGATGAGTACTGGGGCCAGGACGCCAGCATGTGGGGCAAACTGCCCGCGCCCAAGTACCTGGCGCATGCGATCTACAAGGACAACGCGGCCGGCTTCACGGCCCTCAAGGCCGGCGAAGTGGACGTCAGCCAGCAGTTCAACGCCAACATCCAGGACCTCTGGCTGAAGGACGGATTGCCGATCTCGACGTACCTGCCCGAGGCTCCGTATGGCATCGGCGCCAGCCTGCCGACGGCCTTCTTCAACCTGTCCTCCCCGGGCCTGGATAACGCCGCCATCCGCAAGGCGATCGCCATCGCCGTGGATTACGACACCATCATCGCCAACGCCATGACCAACCAGTCGGCGACCTTCAACCAGGTCCCGCGCTCGGTCATGAACCCGACCGCCGGTGAGCAGGAAATGTACGACCAGGCCGCCGTGGCCGACCTGCAGTGGGCCGGCAAGGACATCGAAGGCGCCAAGGCGCTGCTCGATGAGGCCGGTGTCGTCGATACCGACGGCGACGGCTGGCGCGAAGTTGATGGCAAGAACCTGAGCTACGTCGCGACCTGCCCGAACGGCTGGTCCGACTGGCAGGCCGCGATCGAAGTGGTCGCTGCCGCCGGCAAGGAAATCGGCATCGAGATCACGACCAACTACCCCGAGTGGTCGGTCTACCAGACCGTCGTGACGGTTTGGCCGCTGCCCGAAGCCGACTATGACATCTTCATGATGTGGTCCGGTGGCGCCGGCCCGACGCAGCCGTGGGGCCGTGTCCGCGGCCTGATCGGCGGCGAGTTCGCCCAGACGACGGGCAACTGGAACGGCAACTGGGGCGGCTACATCAACCCCGAGGTCGATGCCATCATCAAGGCGATCCCGGCCGAGACCGATGCGGCCAAGCTCAAGGAAATGTACACCGAGCTGACCCGGATCTATCTGACCGAAGTGCCTTCCTTCACGCTCATGTACCGCCCGCAGGTGTTCCACGCCGTGAACGAGAGCGTGTGGACCAACTTCCCGCACCAGGATGACGGCACGAACCCGCCGGTGCCCCCGATGCTCCTCACGGATGGTTGGGGTATCGCGGGTCTGTACAACCTGACCCTGGTCGAGCCATAACGCAATACCTCTCCCTGCTGCCCTGTTCCGGATGAACGGAACAGGGCGACAGGGTCGCGATCGCAGGGGCGTCGGGAGAATCGCGCCGACGCCTCTGCGATCAGACGGCCGGCTCTGCTTCATGCCACCGCCGGGCGCTATCACGCTCGGCGTTTTTGTTAGGCGGCGCAGTCGGCTGGGCCGAGCAGCGTTTCGACACATCATGCTCTTGGCTAAACGTCAGGAGGAGGTGCGGACTTGAAAGCCTACCAGAAATACTTCACAACAAAACTGGTCTGGTTCCTGACCACTTTTGTTTTTGCTTTCCTCCTGAATTTCATTCTGCCGCGTCTGATGCCGGGCGACCCCGTGGCCGTGATCACCCAACGGGTGACACAGGGTATGACGAGCCAATCCGGCGCGCAGGCGGTCTATCAACAGTATGCCGAGCAGTTCGGCACCAATAAGCCCATCTGGGAGCAGTTTTTCAAATATGTCGTGAACGTGGCCCAGGGCGATCTTGGGGTCTCGTTCAGTCAGTATCCGCGCCCGGTCGCCGACATCCTCGGGGCTTCGATCGGTTGGACGATCGCGCTGCAGTTCCCGGCGATCATCGTCGGGTGGCTGATCGGCAACTCCTTGGGGGCGCTGGCCGCGTACCTCAAGGGCGGCTTCGACAAAGTCCTCATGCCCATCAGTATTTTCGTCAGCAATTTTCCGGCCTTTGGCATGGCCGTCATTATGTTGGTTGTTTTTGGGGTCAATCTGCGGTGGTTCCCAACCTCGGGTGGCTACGGCTTCGACTTGATCCCAAGCCCGACCGCGGAATTCGTGTGGTCGGTGATCGTTCATTATCAATTGCCGTTCTGGTCCATTGTGCTGATCTCCATCGGCGGCCAGGCGATCGGCATGCGCTCGATGGCGATTTATGAGCTGAATGCAGACTACGTGAAGTACAGCCGCTTCATGGGGATCAAGGACTGGAAGATCATCGGCTACGTGTTCCGCAATGCAATGCTGCCGCAGATCACGGGCCTGGCGCTGTCGATCGGCACCATGGTCGGCGGGGCGTTGGTGGCGGAGATCATCTTCAGCTATCCGGGCCTCGGGTTTACGCTCCTGAACGGCGTCGTGGGCCAGGATTACCCGCTCATCTCAGCCGCCACCCTGATCATCACCGTCATGGTCCTGATCGCGAACTTCTCGATCGAGATCATCTACGGCTTGATCGACCCACGCGTCAAGGCCGCGCAGGCAGATTGAGGCCAGTCGTCGCCATGAACAACACCCTCCGACAAATCTTCCGGTCCGGCAAGTTCGTCACCGGGTTCGCGATCTTCGTCGCGATCTTGCTGGGCACCCTCATCTATCCATTGATCATCACCGATGCGCCCTTGACGATCATCGGCCAGGGCACGTTCTTTCCGCCCGGCATTTATGTGAGTGTGTACGACAGTCTGGGCTCGACGCGATACACGCTCGACCTGGGCGAGGCCAATTTCAATCGCATCGCCAGCCGATTGAGCGAGGAAGACCGCATCGCGATCAAAGAGTGGCTGGTCGCCGCCGGGATCCCCGAGGCCGACATCGATACGGCCGACACCCAGAAGCTCCTGACGCAATGGGAAGAGAACTTCGATGCCAAGAAGAGCATCCCGGGGATGACGAACGCCAAGCGCAACTATTACGTCCGGCTCGACAAGTCGATCGACGGGCTCCTGTCGGCCGAGGGCGCGATCCTGGCGCAGGCCAATGCTGAGACGGGCGCTCTCGAGCAGACCGGCACGGTCGAGCAATCCGACTTTGTCAACGTCCAGCAGGTCGCCAATGTGCGCTTCCTGCCGCTCGGCACCGACAACTTCGGCCGCGACATGCTGACCGAGCTGGTCGCGGCGACGCGCGTGTCGCTCATCATCGGTTTCGTCGCCGGCATCATCGCGACCTTGATCGGCCTGACCCTGGGGTTGCTCGCCGGTTACATCGGCGGGCCGGTCGATGACGGCATCATGTTCATCACCAACCTGTTCACGGTCATCCCGAGTTTCGTGCTGCTGATCCTGATCTCCTTCAGCATCGGCCAGGAGCAGCGCGGCGCGTTCACGGTGGCGGTGGTGATCGGCTTCACCTCGTGGGTGTGGACGGCGCGCGCGGTGCGGGCGCAGGTGATCTCGCTCCGCAACCGCGATCACGTCAACCTGTCGAAGCTCTCCGGCCACTCGACGGTCCACATCATCCTGACCGACATCCTGCCCTACATCGCCTCGTACGTCGTGATGGCCCTGATCCTGCAGATCTCGTCGGGCATCCTGGCCGAAGCCGGTTTGTCGATCCTCGGCCTCGGGCCGAAGACCACCGATGTGCCGACCCTGGGGCTGATGATGAACTGGGCCCGGATCTACCAGGCCGACATCCAGGGACGGTGGTGGGCGTACCTCCCCGTGCTGGTGACCATCGCGATGGTGACCTTCTCGATGAATCTGATGAACACGGGTCTCGACCAGGTGTTCAACCCGGCACTAAGGGACTAGGTGAGCGACATGGGCAAAGTCATGCTTGAAGTCAGAGACCTGACGACCAAGTACATCACGCGGTTTCGCGAGGATGTCTATGCCGTCGACCATGTCTCGCTAAAGGTTGAAGAGGGCAAGTCGCTGGGGATCGCGGGTGAGTCGGGCTGCGGCAAGTCGACCCTGGCGCTGAGCCTGATGGGCTATTACTTCCCGCCGCTCTACTACACCAGCGGCGACATCATCATCGACGGGCGCAACATCTCCGGGATGAATCCGGATGACGTGCGCCGGTCGATCCTGGGGACCGAGATCGCTTACATCCCCCAGGCGGCGATGAACGCCCTCAACCCGACCCAAAAGGTCATCCACTTCGTCGAGGACGTCATCCAGGCGCATAACCCCAAGGCCACCAAGAAAGAAATCTACGAGCTGGCCAGCGAGCGGTTTCACCTCCTGGGTCTGCCGCCGGAAGTGCTGCAGAAGTACCCGGTCGAGCTCTCGGGCGGCATGAAGCAGCGGACCGTGATCGCGGTCTCCGTGATCCTCGGGCCGAAAGTGCTGATCGCCGACGAGCCGTCCTCTGCGCTCGACGTCACCTCGCAAAAGATGGTGATCAAGATGCTGCGCGACCTGATGGAGAGCGGGCTGATCAAGTCGATGATCTTCATCACCCACGAGCTCCCGCTGCTCTACAACGTCACCGATCACATCATGGTCATGTACGCCGGCCAGATCGTGGAGCACGGGGCCGCCAGCGAGGCCGTGTTCGACCCGCTGCATCCGTACTCGAAGGGCCTGATGGGCTCGATCATCGTGCCCGAGGCCGGGCTGCGCGAACACAAGCTGACAGCCGTCCCCGGCGTGCCGCCGAACCTCAAGAAACCGCCGTCGGGCTGCCGTTTCGCCGAGCGCTGCAAGTATGTTCGGCCGGAATGCAGGGGCGCTGCCGTCAACATCCGCGAGGGTGGCGTGGGGCGCACATACCGCTGCATCTTGACGGAGAGCGAACTGAGGGAGGTTTACAAAAATGCAGCTTGAAAAGAAACCGTGCCTGACCGGCGTCGGGCTGACCAAGACGTTCGGCATGGGCCGCACCAAGACCGTGGCCGTCGATCACGTTGATTTCACCTTCTACGAAGGCGAGATCGTGTCGATCGTGGGCGAGTCGGGCAGCGGCAAAACCACGCTGGCCAAGTTGCTGCTCGGCCTGATCAACGAGACCGAAGGCAGCGTCGAGTTCCTGGGCAAGAAGCGCGATATCAGTAGCGGCAAGAAGAAGCAGGAGTACTGGAAGAGCATTCAAGCGATCTTCCAGGATCCGTTCTCGTCGTACAACATCTTCAACAAGATCGATGCCGTGCTGCTCGACTGCATCCACATGCGTGGCGGCAAGAACCTCCCGCAGGCGAAGAAGGTCGAGTTGATGATCGAGGCCTGCAAGTTCGTCAACCTCAAGTTTGAAGAACTGACGAACAAGTATCCATTCGAGCTCTCAGGCGGGCAGATGCAGCGGCTGATGATCGCCCGGATCTTCCTGCTCAAGCCCAAGATCCTGATCGCCGACGAGCCGACCTCGATGATCGACGCCTGCTCGCGCGCGACCATCCTGGATTATCTGATCCAGCTGCGGAACGAGATCGGGATGACCCTGATCTTCATCACGCACGACATCGGCCTGGCGTATTACGTCTCCGACACAGTGTACATCATGGAGCGCGGGAAGATCGTCGAGCGCGGCTCGGCCGACGACGTGATCCTGCGACCGCGAGCCGCCTACACCAAGCGCCTGATCAGTGACGTCCCGAAGATCTACGAGGAGTGGGATCTCTCGACTGTGTAGTCGGAGACGGCTCAACACTCGGTCGCTCGGGTCCGCCAACAACACGTCCCGTCGGGACGGGTTGTTGGCCGTCAGCCGCCGGCCGGCCAGGCGGTCTTTCGCCTGAATGAGGTAGCGCGTGCAGGGGAGCACTATGACTACTGATATCCAATCCATCATCGCCCAAATGACGCTCGAAGAGAAAGCGGCGCTGTGCACCGGCGCCAGCGCGTGGTCGACCACGCCGGTCGAGCGCCTGGGTGTGCCCGAGATGATCGTCTCCGACGGCCCGCACGGCGTTCGGCGTGTGCCCGATATCCACACGATGGCTTCGAAGAGCCTGCCGGCGACCTGCTTCCCGACTGCGTCGTGCCTGGCCTCGACCTGGGATGTCGGCCTGATCCGGGAGATGGGCAACGCGTTGGCCGAGGAAGCCATTGCCCTGAACGTCGACGTGTTGCTGGGCCCGGGCGTGAACATGAAGCGCTCGCCGCTGGGCGGCCGCAACTTCGAGTACTTCTCGGAGGACCCGTTCCTGGCCGGGGAGCTGGCGGTCGGGTTGATCGACGGCATCCAAAGCCAGGGCGTCGGCACCTCGATCAAACACTACGCCGCCAACAATCAGGAATTTCAGCGCTTCAGCATCAGCGCCGAGGTCGACGAGCGCACGCTGCGCGAGATCTACCTGCCGGCGTTCGAGATGGCCGTCAAGAAGGCGCAGCCCTGGACCGTGATGTGCTCGTACAACAAGGTCAACGGCACCTTTGCTTCCGAGCACCATGGGCTGTTGACCGAGATCCTCAAGGACGAATGGGGCTTCGAGGGCCTGGTCGTCTCCGATTGGGGCGCCGTCCGCAACCGCGTGGCGGCGCTCAAGGCCGGGTTGGATTGGGAGATGCCCGGCCCGCAAGACCGGCGCGTCACGGCCGTCGTCGAGGCGGTGCGCTCGGGCGAGCTGGACGAAGCCGTCTTGGACGAATCCGTCCGACGGATCCTGCGGATCGTGTTCAAGGCCAAGCAGACGCCCAAGGGCGGTTCCTTCGATGTGGATGCGCATCACGAGCTAGCACGCAAAATCGCCGCTGAGGGCATGGTGCTGCTCAAGAACGACGGCATCCTGCCCTTGAAGGGGCATCAGCATATCGCCGTCATCGGCCGCTCCGCCGAGACCGCGCATTTCCAGGGCGGCGGCAGCTCGCACATCAACCCGACCAGGACGGCGGTGCCCTTCAAGGAGCTGCAGGCTCGGGCCGACGATGCCGAGCTGACCTACGCCGAAGGCTATCCGACCGACAACTGCTTCCGGCAGGATTTGATCGATCAGGCCGTGGGCCAGGCCCGGGTTGCGGATGTGGCCCTCCTGTACATCGCGCTTCCTACGTTCAAGGAGTCTGAAGGGTACGACCGCCGGGACCTCGACCTGACGGCGCAGCAGGTCGCGCTGATCCAGGCGGTGGCTCGGGTGCAGCCAAAGACCATCGTGGTGCTCAACAACGGCGCGCCGGTGGCGATGACCGATTGGATCGATTCGGTCTCGGCCGTGCTCGAGGGCTGGATGATGGGGCAGGCGGGCGGCGCGGCTTTGGCAGATGTGCTTTTCGGCCGGGCCAACCCATGCGGCAAACTGGCCGAGACCTTCCCGCTCAAACTCGCTGACACGCCGGCGCATATCAACTGGCCGGGGGATGCCGGCAAGGTGCATTACGGCGAGGGCCTGTTCATCGGGTACCGCTATTACGACGCCAGGCGGATGGCCGTCCTGTTTCCGTTCGGGTACGGGTTGAGCTACACCACGTTCGCCTACAGCAACCCGCGGGCTTCGGCGTCGACCTTCAGGGACGTGGACGGGTTGACCGTCACGGTGGATGTCACCAATACGGGCAGCGTGGCGGGCAAGGAGATCGTCCAGGTCTACGTCCATGACCGGGTCTCCGGGTTGGCCCGACCCGAGAAAGAATTGAAGGGTTTTGCCAAAGTGGAGCTCCAGCCGGGCGAGACCCGCTCGGTCTCGATCCAGTTGGACTTTCGCTCCTTTGCCTTCTACCACCCGGAGTATCGCCAGTGGGTCACCGAGGACGGCGACATCGATCTGCTCATCGGCGCCTCTGCGACCGATATCCGCTGCCAGGTCGCGGTCAAGCTCAAGTCCACGGTCGAACTGCCCTGCATCCTCGACATGGAGTCGACCATGCGGGAGTGGATGGCGGACCCGCGCGGCAAGCAGGTGCTTGGGGCGCTGTATTCGCAGGTTGAAGCCCAAACCCGCAAGCTGTTCGGCGAATCGGAACGTTACGGCAACGAGGGGCACTCGAACGGCAATGGTGACGGTATCGGCATGGACGTCATGGACATGATGGTCGACATGCCGGTGGTCAGCGTGTTGATGTTCCAACAGAGCGCGCTCACCATGCCGGCCGAAGAAATGGTCGCCGGTCTGCTCCGCCAGGTGCAGCGTATGAATTGAGCGTTCTGAGAAGACGAGGCGTGGTTCGGGTCAGGGCG
>JAEURK010000113.1 GCA_016789175.1 Anaerolineales bacterium | reverse complement strand
CGGTCTCGCGGCCAAGCCGAGAGACCGTGACGCCTGCGCTGCTCTTGAATTGCCGCCGGACGAGGCGTTGCCGTGGGTCCGGTCAGCGGCGCGCAAACCCGAGCACGGCCAACGCCTTTTGGATCGGCGCGCTGTCAGTGTACGTTTCCCAGATCAATCGACTGAGGTAGTTCTCGATCATGATCATCGAGCAGCCCTTGTCGATGCCGTACAGAGCCTGGCTGTACCAGGGCGGTGTGACGTCGAGGTTATAGGCGTCGAAAAAGCCGTAGCGGCCCCAGGTCTGGGGATGTGCCGTGTACAGATAATCGGCCATCTCCAGCACCAGCTGGGGCGCATAGGGCAGCGACGAGAGCGCACCGTAGATCGAGACCGTGCCGTTGGGCCTGGGGTCGTGATGCGCGGGCGGGGCGCCGGACACGTCGTAGCCCCACGGGCTGTCGCCGCAGCTGATGCCCCAACTCTCCGCCCGATAGGTCTTGAACGTGCCGGACTGGGCGATGCAGTAGGCGCGATTGGCCAACGTGGCCAGGCGTGTGTTCTCGAACCAGTCGATCCCGTCGGGATCCAGGTAGCGTTCGGCATCCAGCCAGGCCTCGCTGAACTGATAGGCAAACAGGTTGCCGCCCGGGTTGAAGATGATCGGCCGGCCCTCGAAGGTCGCGGTATCGCGCGCAAACCCGGCATACAGTTTCCGGGCCACGTCCGGCTCGATCTGCGCCGCGGCCTGCAAATACATCATCTTCTGCTCGGCCGCCATATCCCACTGATGGATAAAGCCCGGATCGCCGGTGACGTAGTCGCCGTCGCGATCGGGGTTGTAGGCCATGCGGAAGAGGGTGCGATCGGCCTTCTCGAAGACGATGAAACGCCACTCGACCCGGTCGAGCAGTTGCCGGGCCAGCACGTCGATCCCGGCTTCCTGGAAAAAGGCGGCCGCCGTGATCACGCCGTTCAGACAGAGCGCCGTATCGATGGTGGAATACTCGCACTGGCCGAGGCGCTGGCCATTCGCCATGTCCACGAAGTGCGCGAAGAACCCGCGATGATGGCTCACCCGGTGGAGCAGGGTCTCGAGTGTGCCGCGCGTGATCGCGGCCGCCTCCGCCCGGCTCAGATAGCCTCGCGCTGCAGCGATCACCCAGGCCGTCAGGGCGAAACCCACGGACGCGATCGAGGCGACCTCTGGCTCGTTGGAGTTATCGACCGACAGGCCGAAGCCGGGGCTGCCGGTCTCGAGGTTGGTGAAGTCACGGAAGAATTCAAAGGACCCGCGCAACTCGCGCTGAAGCAACTCCCGGGGGTGCATGCGTGCTCCTTCGGATGGATTGGCCTGACACCGACCGACTCGGCAGGTTGAGGCGTCGCAGAGCGGTGGATCGCTCAGGCCGACAAAGACGCCTCAATCGTATCGCAGACGCGTTGGAGTTCGTCGTTCGTCAGTTCCGGATAGATCGGGAGTGAAAGGATCTCGGCGACGATCTGCTCCGATCGAGCCAGCGCGACGTGCGTTTGCGCGAGCGTGGCATAAGCCGGTTGTTGATGGATGAGCGCCGGGTAATGGACGGCGCTGCCGATCGCCTGGGCAGCCAGACGCGCGCGCAGGGTTTCCCTGTATCGGGTCCGCACGACGAACTGGTGATACACCGGTTCACTGTCCGGCGCCGCGCCCGGCAGGATCAAACCGGTGTGCGCCAACCGCTCCCGATAACCGGCGGCCAGTTGCCTGCGCCGTGCGTTCCAGCTGTCGAGGTACGGCAATTTAACGCACAAAACGGCAGCTTGGATCTCGTCCAACCGGGCATTGACGCCGCGTGTCTCGCTGATGTAACGCTGGCGCCAGCCGTATTGGCGCAGTTCGCGTAACCGCGTGCCCAGGGCAGGATCCGACGTCACCACCGCGCCGCCGTCGCCGAGGGCACCCAGATTCTTGGTGGGATAGAAGCTGAACGCGCCGAGGTGGCCCCAGGTGCCCACGCGCCGCGCCCGGTACCGCGCGCCGTGCGCCTGCGCGCAGTCCTCGATCACGGTCAGACGATGGCGCTCGGCAAAATCCAGGATCGGCACCAGATCGGCTGGAATGCCGTAAAGGTGCACAGGCACGATCGCGCGCGTCCGGCGGGTGAGCGCTGCACCCAGGGCTGCGGGATCGAGCGTGAAACGCCCAGGCTCAATATCGACCAGCACCGGGCGGGCACCGACCAATTCAATCGCCACAACGGTCGCCACGGCGGTATGGCTGACCGTGATGACTTCATCCCCCGGCCCAACACCAGCGGCCAACAACGCCAGCTGCAAGGCGGACGTGCCGGAGTCGACGCCGATCGCCTCACCGACGCCAAGGTAAGCCGCGAACTCCCGCTCGAAGGCCTCGACCTCCGGTCCAAGCACGTATTGCCCTGACGCCACGACGCGGGCGATGGCCATGGCGACCTGTCGGCCGACCGTTGCCTGTTGGCGGGCCAGGTCGATCAGCGGGATAGCGGCTGTCACAGATAGCCTTCCCGCTGTTGATTGACGAAGGCCAGGGTGCTCGCCAGGCCCGTGCGCAGCGACGTGGTCGGTGCCCAGGCCAGCGCCGCGTGGATCCGGGTGAAATCACCGTGGTAATCGCCGATGTCGATCCGTTCCCGGTCGGGTGGAAAGCGGGTGTACTCGATCCGACCCCTGCCATACACGGCGGTCAGGGTATGGGCGAGGTCGGTCAGGCTGATCGGCTCGTCGCTGCCCAGGTTGTAGACCCGCCCGTCTGTGCTCGGCTCGGCTGCAGCGGACAGCAGAGCCGCGACCACATCGTCGACGTAGTTGAAATCGCGAATCTGGCTCCCGTTGCCAAAGACCAGGATGGGCTGATCAGTCAATACCCGGCGGACCCAATCGCCCAGAAAGTGCTGCCGCGCATCCCGGCAATGCATCCTGGGGCCGTAGGTGTTCGTCAGCCGCAGGCTGGTCACGCGCAACCCGTGAGCGCGATGGCCGACGAGGAGATAGAGCTCACCTGCCCGTTTACTGACGCCGTTATAGTCGATGGGGTTGATCGCGTGATCCTCGTCGATAGGCAATTCATGCGTACGGCCGTACATTTGACGCGTGGCGGTGTGCACGATCTTGAGGGTTGGGTTGAGCCTGTGACAGGCCTCGACGATCCGGAGCTGGCAGGTGGCATTGATCGTCAGGTCGGTCTCCGGGTCTTCCATACTGGCCAGATGGCCGGCCTGCGCTGCCAGGTTGAACAACACATCCTGATCGACCAGCATGGTCTCAATGACATCGTGCTCACGTAGATCGGCGCGCCACAGTTCGATCGCCGACTCGATCCCGCGGATGTTCAACGGGTTGGCGCCCGACCCAGCGAGGGCCGCGTCGACGACGCGCACGCGCGCGCCATACCCGACCAGACGATGCGCCAGAGTGCTGCCGATAAAGCCAAGGCCACCGGTGATGACGATCCGCTTGTTTCGATACCACTCAACCGGATTCATGCTGCGCGAATGCTGTGTGCTTCCTGGCCGCCAGCCTGCGCCATAGGCCGATCAACTGGCGACCGGTGTCGAAGACGCGATGAACGTTGAAGAACTGCGATCCCCCATAGCGGCGATGATAGTGCGGGATGCCGACCTCGGCAAACGTCGTGAAGCGGGCGTGGAGTTGGCAAGCCAGTTCGACGCAGATCGCGCCGCTGTCGCTCTCGAGTTGGATCGGCTCCAGCCTGCTGCGACGGATCAACCGGAAGTCGCAATCGACGTCGCGAATCGCTATCCGAAACAGGGCGCGCACCAGCGCGTTATAGACCGAGCCAATCAGGATCCGGATGTAGGGGTCGCGGCGGACAAGCTTGTAGCCGTTGACCCAATCGACGCCCGGACGCAGCGCCGTAACCAGACGACTCAGTTCGGCCGGGTCGTACTGGCCGTCACCGTCGGTGTAAAACACCCAGTCTTTGCGGGCTGCTGCAAAACCGCTGCGAAGCGCGCCACCGTAACCGCGGTTGCTGGCGTGGGTGACAACCCGGAGCGTCGGCAGGCGCGTTTGCAACTCCTGCAACACCCCAGCGGTTTCATCGCGGCTGCCGTCGTTGACGACGATGATTTCCACGTCGTCGGCCAGCGCGCGCGCGACATCGTTGGCTCGCTCGACGAGTCCGCCGATCGAGCCGGCGTCGTTATACGCCGGGAAAAACACACTTAGGCTGGGCAAGGGTTTGGCCCGGTTCACGCTGAATCTGCCTTTCGTGCCACGCAGATGACGCTCAAGCCGAGCGGCAATCCCAGTCGGACGGCGATCCGGCTCTCGGCCCGCAGGAGTAGATGCAGGGGGCGATTGAGCGGACCGGCTTCCCAATCGAGATCGGAGGTCGTTGCAGCCGGCGGGACGAGTCGTTCGAGCAGGCGTTTGGCAGCGACAACCGGGAAGAGGCTGGCGTTGGCGTAGGTGCCGTGAGCCAACTCAAGTCCGGCTTCCGTCAGGCGTCGACCGAGCGATGCGAGCGTGTAGCGACGCGCTGTGTGAGTGGCGGCGTCGTGCTGGCCGCGCAGCCAGTCGTGGGCCGGTGCTCGCACGAGCAGCAGCCCACGTGGGCGCAGCACACGGGTCATCTCCCGGATCGCCATGCGATCGTCGATCACAGCACGCTCATAGATCACATCCAGGCTCGTGACGATGTCGAAGGTGTCATCGGGGTAGGGCAGGCCGGCGACCGAGGCGCGCGCCGTCCGGTCAAGCTGCCGGCGACGACAGTGCGCCAGGGCCAGCGGTGAGACGTCACAGCCGAAGGCGAGCCCCAGGCTCTTTAGATCGAAGGCCAGAGCGCCGCCGGTTCCGCAGCCGGCGTCGAGCAATCGGAGGGTGCCGTTGGTCGCCGTGTATCGGGCCAGCAATCCGGCGACGAGATCGGCCATGCCGCGGTACCACCAATGCGCCTCCTCGACGCGCGCCATGCGTTCGTACTCAAGCGGCTCCATGTCACGGCATCTGATAGGCCAGGAGAATGATATTCCCGCAATCGCGCTGGTAGTGAAGCTCTCCGCCCGGATTCGCGCGGGTCCACTCCAAGAGCTCGGCAATGCGCGGCGTGCTGGCGATCACGGTCTCGCCTGAGACGATATCAAGCCCTGTCACAGGGTCCGGATGGTTTGTGATGGCGCGGCTGCCGGTCAGGAAATCGACAGAGGCATGCGATCCATAGAAGAACGTGCTGTCGCTCAGAAGGTAGACGGCGCCCTCACTCTCAACACCGCGCACCACAGTTCCCAGATGCGATGCAAACCGGGTCTGGGGATCGCCCCCATAGCGACACCGCCCGACGAAATCGAAGAAATACGTCCAGGTATTGAAAGTCGCCAGCCCGACCAGGATGATGGTCACAACCGCCCCGTAGCGCAGACGGTCTCTTTGCCAGCCCAGGCCGATCTGTGTCAGGATCTGATCCAGGCCCAGCGCCGCCATGATCATCGCCGCCGGCAACGCCACGATCATGCGATACGAGTCAGCTGAGGGCGGGATGGCGAAGACGCCGACGGCGACGGTCATGCCCCAAAAGTAACCGTTTAGCAGCATTCCGTCCAGCGTACGCACGCGCAACAGGACGTACCCGAGCCCCATCAGAAAGAGGACTGCGGCGACGAAACTCAGCACCGGCACCGGTGATCCATAGAAGTCGACAGCTGGATAGTAGATCAGCGAGAGGAAGGCGTGCGCGACCCGCTCAGCCAGGATCTGGACCATGGGCTTGCCGGTCGACGTCATTTCGTTGGCGAGCCAGCCGGAGTTGAAGGTGCCTTCGACGTTGAGCCGGCTCATGAGTTCGGCCGGCTGGCGCAGCATATACGAGGCCTGCGGGATGACCGTGATGGCGAAGCCGGCCCAGAATATCGCCAGCAGGCGCCAAACCGCGAGAAACTCGCGATGCATCCAGATCGCCAGGACCACAGTGTAGGCCAGCAGGATCCCGGTTGCGATCTGGGCCGAGATATAGACGTTCATGTGGATGGCCAGCACAACGCCGGCCAGGGCAGCCCGCCAGGCGCTGCGCCGCTGCAGGCCGCCGAGGAGCAGATACAGCTCGAGCGGCACCAGCCAGGTGCCCTGGATGTAGGTCACAGCCGCCGTGCGGCTGAAGTGAATGTGGATGTGCGACATCGCCAGCAGCAGGGCTGCCAGCCAGGCGACCCGTCGGCCGCCGATCAGCCGGGCCAGAAAGTAGGTGGTGATCACAGCCAGCGATCCGCCGATGGCCGATAACAACCGCAATGAGAACGGCGACGGCCCAAAGACGCGCAGCGCAACGTTGATGAGCTGCATGTACAACGTGCCGATGTTCTCCCACAGCGTGAAGGGATTGGCTAAAGACCCTTCATTGGTCGCCTGGGCAAACATGCCGATCAGGCCTTCGTCACCGTTGATCACGATCGGCAGGCTGCCCAGTTGATAAAACCGTAACGACACACCGAATGCGGCTACGGCAACGAGTGTCAGGATCTCGGAACGGTGAGCGCTCCACAGATCGGTGGCTTTCGGCCACGGAATGGTTTGTGGCAGAAACCCGATCACAAAGCAACTCGCACCGAGCAACCAGAGCGACAGTATCGGCGGGTATTGATGGATCGCGAATCGCTCAAAGGCAAAGGCGGCTCCGGCAGCTGTGATCGAAAGCGCCAGTCCTGCGAAGATCCACATCTGGCGAGGCGAGAGCCAGCGGTTCGGCGACCGTTCGGTCGCATGCAGGGCCCTCGGCCAGGCATAGGCGACTGCAACCAGGGTTGGCCCCAAGAGACTCAGCCAGGTTGGAAGCGGCAATGCGACATTGGGATCGACCGGGGTGACGTACAACCATACCTGACCGACCAGTGCAAACAAGATCCCGCCCGCAATCAGGATGGCGCGGGTTGGTTCCAGCCGGACAGGAGCACCCGGAGGCATGTCGGCCATGTGTGGGGGTGAGTCCGATGCTGGGACGGGCTGTCGATCGACAGACATGAACGACCTCAGCGGCGAAACCGGGGCAGTGGGCTGTTCGGAATGGGGACCGGGTGTCGGTTGACGTGCAAGTAACCAAACGGCCGTAGCGGCTCCGCCGACAGTTCGGTCGGTGCAAGAAACATGCCGGAGTGGCCGGCGGCACAGCCGCCTACCGGGCAGCGCCGACGCCGGCCGGCGCGATCAAGGGTCATAAAACAGGGTCGCCCAACCAGTGGGGTCGCCAGCCAGCAGGCTGAGCCCCTGCGGCGCCGGCCGGGTGCACGGGGCCGCGCCAGACAGGCGGGCGACCTCGGCGGCGGCCGGCGAAAAGAACGCCACGACCTCACAGTGCAGGCGCCCCTCCGACTCGAGCCGGGTGAAGATCGCCATCAGCGCCGGTCGCCCGGCCGCTTCGAAAGCGGGCCAGAAGCGGGACTCGATCTCGGCGGCCGGCCCGGGCGCCACCAACCCATCACCCAACTCGCAGTGATACCAGACATCGGACGCAGTTGTCGCCATCGCTGCCCTGCCTGCCAGGATGCTCCGGTGCAACCCCGCCTGGATTCTATCGTGTCGGCCGGCGCTAGGCCGGCACGGGCTGCTCCTCGAGGATACGGCGGGTCACCAACCGGGCCGAGACGAGCGCGGTGGGCAGACCGGTGCCCGGGTGTGTGCTGGCGCCGACGAAGTACAGGTTCTTGTACACGTCGTGGCGGTTGTGTGGCCGAAGGTAACCGAGTTGCAGCAGGTTGTGGCACAGCCCATGGGTGGCGCCCCGCATCAGGTTGTAGCGCTTGCGCCAGGAGAGCGGGGTGTAGTTGACCTCGAACTTGATGTGGTCCTCGAGATCCGTGATCCCCAGAAGCCGCAGCCGTTTGAAGACCGCCGCGCGCGCCGTCTCCCGGAGGGTCTCCCAATCCTGCGCGTGAGCCGGATCGATGTGGCCGACCGGCACGATCGCTGTCAGCGTGTCCTGACCGTCGGGCGCCATGGCCGGGTCGAGGCGCGCCGGCGCGTGAACGTACAGGCTGGGGTTGTCAGGCAGATCGTGGTCGCGATCGATGCTCACAAAGTTCTCGCGATAGTCGTCGGCCAGGAAGAGTGTGTGCGCACCGAGCTCGGGCACCGGGTGATCGACGCCCCAGAAGAAGCTGATCGCCGAACACGAGTAGCGCTTCCGCGAGAGCTCGTCCGCGCGCGGCTCTTTGGGCAGGAGCTGGTTATAGACGTAGGGCAGGTCAGCGTTGGCCAGGACGACATCGGCAATCAGGCGGCGCCCGTCGGCCAGGGTCACGCCGGTGACGGCGTTGCCGCTCACGTCGACGTGCGCGACCGCGGCGTTGAACACGAACGTGACACCGGCTTCGCGCGCGATCGCGACCAGCGCATCGACCACGCGGTACATGCCGCCGCGCGGGTACCACACGCCGTGCGCCAGCTCGGTGTAGGGCATCATCGAAAACGTCGCCGGCGCCTCGAAGGGGCTGAGACCCATGTAGACATCTTGAAAAGTGAAAGCCGCTTTCAGCCGCGGCTCGTCGAAGTAACCGGCCATGTTGGCGTAGTGCGGCACGAGCGGTTTCAGGCTAAACAGCAACGGCAGGTTGGCCGGGCTGAAGAAATCGGTAGCGGCGCGGAAATCGCGATTGACCAGCCGATCGATGGCCTGATGGTAATGACGGTGACCCTCCTGGATGTAGCGCAGAAAGCCCGCGAAGCTGCCGGGCTCGATCGCCTCGAGTCGGGACCGCATCACATTCAGGTCCGAGGTCAGGGCCAGATCCTGGCCATCATCGAAGACCAGCCGATAGGTCGGGTCGACGCGCTGGAGATCGAGCCGCTCCCGCAACTCGGCGCCAAGCGAGGCGAACTCGCTCTCGAACAGCAGCGGCATGACGAGCAGGGTCGGACCGGTGTCGAAGACGTGACCTTCGCGCTCGAACTGACCGCAACGGCCGCCCGGGCGCGCGTTCTTCTCGAGCACTGTCACGCGACAGCCCTGCCGGGCAAGATGCGCGGCGGCCGCGATTCCGCCGACGCCGGCGCCGATCACAAGGATGGAAGTGTCAGTCATGGGTGTTCCTCTCAAGCACGGCTGACGACCCGGATCGGCGTCGGCTGCCAGGCGCGCTGAAGCGCTTCGGCGCCCAATCGCACCAGATCGCCGACCGACACGCGGTCGGGATAGCTGCGACGCAGACGAAAACCGTCCGTTTCGATTAGATCAAGCACCTGCTCAAAACGCCGCGTGTACGCAAACCCGGCGACCCGGCAGCGTCGACACGCCAGGGCGGAGAGATAGCGCTTGCCGTCGGCGAAACAGGCGCGCGCCAGCCGCACGCGTTGCTCGACCCAGGCGCGATAGGGCAGGCTGTCGATCTCATCCGGCCCGATCCGGGCGTTGGTCAGGACCTCGGCCGGGATGTTGATGTACCCGGCCGCCAGGTCGTCATAGGTGTCGCGCAACATGTGCGTGATGTGGGCGCCGGTCACGGCCCGATACCGCAGCGCGCCAGACGGCGTCGCCCGGCCGTGGCCGATGAAGTAGTGCATGGCCTCCGTCACGCCGGCTGCCAGATGATGGGTGTACGCCGCCAGCTCGGCGGCCGAGATCGCCAGTCCGCGTCGCCGGGTGTCTAACGCCATCACGGCCAGCAGGTGGCGGATGTAGGCCTCGAGCCCGCTGGGCCGGTTCGGGTCCGACGCGATCAACTCCGCCAGCCAGCGCTCCTCGGCCGTGAGGTCGACGACCGTCTCACCCCGATACAGGCGTTCGATCAGATCGGCCTGCCGTGAGGTCAGGGCCGCGCGTTCGACCATGCCCTGCTCGGGTCGATCGAGCGCGTCGTCGAGCCAACGGAAATAGGCATAGGCCTGAAACGCCTGGCGAGCCCGGCCGCGATCGACCAGGAATCGGATCGTGACATAGGTCTGTAGGCTGGCGGCGCGGGTTAGAGCTTCGGGTGAAGAACCGGTCCCGGGCTGCGCGGTATCCGTCCTTGATCGAGTCGGATCAGAGGGTAGGTCCGAGGCGTGCTGCAGAGCGGCGAGCAAGGTAGTCTGGTTAGTCATCTTCGCTTTCTCTCGGGGTGTGCGACCGGCACGCCTAGGTATACGTTGGCGGCGACGGCGCGTTTCGAGTTCCAGATGTGTTTCAGTGGCGAGACCTTGACTTTCGGGTCACGGCGGCGAGGATGGGCCTCAGCGACAGTGCTGGAATCGAAAACGCCGACCCTGGCCTGAGCGGCAGGGTCGGCGTTTTTGTGTGTGATCGTCTGGCGTTGGTTAGGGCTCAGTCGTCGTTGCCGCCGCCGTTGCCGCCGTTGTCATCATCGCCGTCGTTGCTATCGTCGTCGCCGCCGTTGCCGCTGTTGTCGTCATCGCCGTCGTCGCCGCCGTGGCCGCTGTTGTCGTCATCGCTGTCGTCGCCGCCGCCGTGGCCGCTGTTGTCGTCGTCGCTGTCGTCGCTGCCGCCGTTGCCGCTGTTGTCGTCATTGCCATCATCGTCACCGCCGCGGCCACTGTTGTCGTCGTCGCCGTCGGCGCGCTCGATCTCGCGGGCGAGCACGCTGCCGTCGGGCTGGGTTACGCCGTGGACCTTGACCTGGTCGCCGACAACGATCGCGCCCTTGATCTCGCCGTTCACGACGACCGTGAGGCCGTTGACCACGAAGACGTTGCCGCTGATCGAGGAGACGGTGCCGTAGAACTCGGTCTCGCCGGCGCGCTGGGTGCTGTTGGGCGTGCGGGTGCCGTCGGCGCGCTCGATCTCGCGGGCGAGCACGCTGCCGTCGGGCTGGGTCACGCCGTGGACCTTGACCAGGTCGCCGACAACGATCGGGCCCTTGACCTCGCCGTTCACGACGACCGTGAGGCCGTTGACCACGTAGACGTTGCCATTGATGGACGAGACCGTGCCGTAGAACTCGGTCTCACCGGCCTGACGCGTCCCCTGGGGCTGGCGCGTGCCTTCGGCTCGCGGCGTCGTGGTCAGGCCGGGCTGATGCGTGGCCTGGCCGGCCGGGACTGATTCGATCTCACGGGCCACGACCGAGCCGTCAGCCTGGAGGGAGCCATGGACCTTGACGTTCAGGCCCTTCTGCGGCTGGAGCTTGACCTCGGTCTGGGCCGTGATGATCACGCGCCGGCCGCTCACCACGAGCGTGCTGCCGTCGAGCGACTCGATCGTGCCCGTGAACTCGACCTCCTGCCCGACAACCGCCGTGGCGGTCGTCCCGGGTTGCGGCGTGCGGCTGACCTCCGGCGTGGTCGCGGTGCTGGTCTCGCCCGGCATCTGCGTATGCGTGGCCTCGGGCGTGAGCGAGTCGTCGGTCGACCCGGCGGTGGAGACGGCCTGCTGCTCGAGCGCGGCGACGCCGGCGCTGGCGGGCTGGTTGCCGTCTTCACCGGGCAGCGCCATGGGCGCACACGCTGCCAGGCTCAAGCCGCCCAGGACGACGGCGCTGCGCAGGATCCAGGTCAGGTTGGGGCGATGGTTGTTCGGGTTCATGTCTCTTCTCCGTCAGCAGTTCGTGTTCGCTTGTTTCGAATGTCCGTTGAAGAGAGGTCGGGTTGGCGCCCGGAAAGTTACGACGCTGTGGATGAGACCTTTCTCATTTTCGACGGGGGCGTCACTCAATTCCGGCGCATGCGCATGAATTTACGGTTGAGTCGCGATCGGATCGCCGACCCGATCCGCAAAGACGCGAAGAGCGCCAGGAATGGCTCTTCCTGGCGCTCTTCGCAGATAGCTGGTTCAATCGATCGACGACCCGGCGCCGAGGCACTCAGGCGCGCGCGACGTAAGCACGCAGGCTGTCGAGCGCGGGTTTGAAAACCTCACGCGCGAAGAAGCCGGTCCAGTGCTCGAGCTCGTCTGCGGCGCAATCGAAGGTTGTCCACCATTCGACGAACGCCTTGTCGCCGTCGGTGATCGGCGTGACGCGCAACGTTGCGCGATAGTTCTTGACCCGAAAGGGGGCCGGGTCGCAGAACACGTAGGTGTACGAACAATCGACGTCCGAGAGCGCGACCAGCTGCTCGCGGATGCGCGAGTCGCCGAACAGAAAGTTGCGCACCGCGCCGACCGCCTCACCGGTTTTGCCGGCCTCGATCGCGCTGGTGCTGACGGAGCCTGAGAACCAGGTCGCCAGACCGTTGAAGTCCCGGGCGGCGGCCCAGACCTTCGCCGCCGGCGCATCGAAAATCGTGCTGAAGTACGACTTGCCCATGTTGCCCTCCTCGCAAGACGCGAGAACACCCGGTGCTCAACGCGCCAGCGCCAGGTTTTTGAAGCCTTGCACCTGACCGCGGATGCCGCGCTCC